>DWXK01000015.1 GCA_019119205.1 Candidatus Mediterraneibacter intestinavium | reverse complement strand
TACAGGTTGTCCCTGACATATGCGATCCGGTCTATATCCACTTCATCATCCGGAATCTTTCCGCTGTTAAATTTCTCAGAATATTCTCCGCAGTCTTTCAGAAAGTTCATGATCAGCTCTGTCTGCCTCTTCTCCTCTGCGCCGTATATCGGCTGGCTGCAGAGCGTTTCTCTGATAAAGTCACAAAAACAGGAAAAGTCCCCGTCCCAGTTTCTGTTTCCATTCCCCTGCGCTTCCTCCCGCAGCTTCTCAATCTCCCTTAGCAATTCACCCTGTAGCACCTCCGACTGTCCCGCTCTTGGGACATATGTCTTCCAGATCAGTCTGCATTCCTCAAAATATTTCTGCTCATATGGTTCCTGTTTCAGCTGTTCGATCGTGATATCTCTGCCTGTTTTCCTCAATCTGTCAAATATTCCCACAGTCTTCACTCCTTCCCGCCTCTCCTTTATATCTGCAGCGCTTATCCTCATTATATCAATGCGGTTCATTTCCTTCAATGAGATCGTGCATCAAAAAGTTGCTTGTCCTCTTCTTCTTTCCATGCTATCATGTCATCCAAAGACAGCAGTTTCGCACAGCACTGAGCCATATCTCTTTGTTCCATTTTCATTTCATATGCCGGGTGTTCTTCATCCCGAGCATACTCATCTGACTATCTACGTCCGGTTCGGACAGATATCCAATGAGCATATTAAATATTTCAAAAATTCACACAAACAAGAAGCAGACTGCTGGCTGGTATGTTATTATAAAGATATGGGGACAGTTCCTGTGCCGCTGGAAACGGAGGTAATATTGCAGGAAAACAAAAGAAAAAACGGTTCCGGGAATACGAGGCTTCCACAGCAAGGATCTGACACCGGTCAGAAAGAACGTATCCTGAAATGCATACAGGTACTGAAAAACTCAGAGACAGATTTTCCTAAAACAGATATTCAGAAGATGGAGGCGATCCTCTATGTCTTCGCAATAAAATTTCTGGACGATAATGATCTGGAATCAATAAAGGAGGCGGTTGCAATGACAAAACTCGGACAGATGATATGGGATGATGCATTGGAAAAAGGCAGAGAAGAGGGCGAGCGTATCGGTCGTGAAGAGGGCGAGCGTATCGGTCAGGAGCGTTACAGCAGGCTGATCATGATACTGAATAAAGAAAAGAAAGATGATCTGATCATCAAGATCGCAGCTGACCCGGAATACCGTGAAGCGCTTTACAGAGAATACGGGATCTGATCCAGACTTTTTGCTGATATCATAAGCCACATGCAGCAGGCTGCCGGGAGGGGAGCTAAACCACTCCCGGCAGTTTTTCTGCTCATTCTTACCGCTTGTTTCCGCAGCAGACCAGCACTGTGTCCTGCAAATCTCAAAAAAATATCATTGACTATTTTCCCCTTCTTTTCACCGCTGCACCATCTGCAGACATAGTCAGGTTATTTACCATAATGTACTCTTCTTCCGTCTCATCCACAGTTATAAAGCCTGTTCTCTGATATAATCTTACCGCAGGATTTGACTTCTGTACGGACAAGGATACCCTTTCAAACCCTTTTTCCTCCAGTGCGGACATCAGGAACAGGAGCAGTTTCTTACCGATCCCCTGCCCACGGTATTCCTTATGCACTGCGATAGCAAGAGATGGCGTCTCATCGTCGATATGCCCATAGTCGTTCATGATCCGGGCCCACGCGGCACCGACGACCTTTCCCTGCACCTCTGCCGCTGCAGCACAGTCGCTTTCGGATTCTCCAAACCCGGAAAGATAAACCTGGAGCTCGGGCATCTCAAGGATCGACCGGTCCGGCGGTGCCCCTCCCTCCGGAACATAGATCGCCTCATAAAGGAAATCCTTCAGAAGGGGATATTCTGTATCCTTCATAGCCCGGATCTCAGGACAGAGAACCGGAGATCCTGCTTTTCTCCCCAGTATTTCTGCGATCCCCTCCAGTCTTTTCAGGTCCACAAAGTCCACCTTTTTCCCATATGTTTCGATCATAGCCCGCGTCTCTGCATCCCACTGTTCAGGGGGCTGTTTTTTCACCTGATCATAGAGCAGCTTCATCATGGTCCGGTGCATCAGGTTCAGTTTCTGATAATCAATGCCGCCCCGCAGGTGGTAAAATTCTGTTCTCACCCTAAGTACTTCCGGTATCTGCTTTCCGACTGAGTTCCTGATATTCCGTATGTTCTTCTCATCCTGAGGGTCCGCGAGGCCTATCGTGATCACGATAAACCGCCTGCATGTATCCGGCGGGATCTTTTTCACGGTTTTCGCCATTCCCCGGACTCCCCCTGCATAGAGCCCGCCCAGATAGATGATCGTTTCATATCGTTCCAGACCGGAAACCCTGTCATATGACACCGCCGCCACGTTGATCATTTTAGAAAGGGCTTCTGCATAAGTCTTCGCTGTCCCATAACAGCTTCCGTAAATTATGATCTCATTCATACGCTTCATTCCTCCTGCTTCAATTATGCCAGATATGCCAGACTCTTGACAATCCGATCTTTGATCACTATAATACTTTTTGTTTGAATTCAAACTATTTCTATTCAAATTATTTTTCATTTGATCCGGAGATCATGTAACCGGAACGAAACAGGCATAAACCCGCAGACACTGCTTCGAAACTGAAAGGAGATCACACTATGTCCCCGACATTCCATTATCTGATCATGGCGGAACATTCCATGTTCCAGAAAGAACTTCTCGCAAAACTGAAGTACTCCGGTCTGACCATAGGGCAGCCAAAGGTCCTCGATTATCTGAAAGACCATGACGGTACCAGCCAGAAGGATATCGCCCGCGGCTGCCACATTGAACCGGGCACGCTCACCACTCTTCTGAACCGCATGGAAGAGTCAGGACTTGTGGAGCGCCGGATGATGAACGGGAACCGCCGCAGTCTCTATGTTTTTTTGACAGATAAGGGCAAAGAGCAGCTTGAACTGGTGACTGCCGCATTCGCGGAAATGGAGGCGGAAGCATTCCGCGGTCTTTCCGAAACAGAGAGAAAAACCTTCATGGACCTGTTTCTTCGGATCTATGCAAACACTTCGAGGGAGGACTGATAAACTATGGAAAAATTAAAGCGTTACATCATATTTCTGATCGGGCTTTTCATCAATTCTCTGGGAGTCAGCCTGATCACAAAGGCGAACCTGGGGACATCCCCGATCTCATCGATCCCCTATGTGCTCAGCCTGAACTTTCCTTTTACGCTGGGGCAGTTCACGATCGCGTTCAGCCTTCTGCTGATCCTGATCCAGCTCATCATCCTGCGCAGGAGCTTTAAGGCAGAACACCTTCTCCAAATCCCCATCTCGATCCTGTTCGGATATTTCATCGACCTGACCATGGTGATGCTCTTCTTTGTCGAACCGCAGAACTATCTCTCTTCCGTGATCTATCTGCTGATAGGATGTTTGATCCTGGGCTTTGGCGTATACACAGAAGTCCTTGCAAATGTGGCGATGCTTCCGGGCGAATCCTTTGTCCGCGCCGTTTCTTCCACCTGGAAGACAGAGTTCGGTTCAACGAAGGTGGCTTTTGACGTGTCTCTTACGGTCATCGCCGCAGTGCTCTCTCTCCTCTTCGCACATCGTCTGGACGGCGTCAGGGAAGGAACTATCATTGCGGCGCTGCTGGTAGGATTCATCGCCCGTCTCTTCGGGCGCTGGCTTTCTTTCCTGCCGTCTCTGCTCTTCGGATTCCCTGAAAGCAGACAGAATCAGGCAATGCGGGTTCTTTCTGAGCGACAGGATCAGACTTCACAGCCTCCTTCTGAGAATCAGGATTCCGCGCCTCATACTGTCATTGTCATCGGGCGCCAGTACGGAAGCGGCGGACATGATATCGGAAAAGCACTTGCCGAAAAGCTCGGATTTGATTTCTATGACAACGAGATTATCCAGATGACAGCGGGTTCCACCGGATATACCCCCCAGTTTGTCAAAGACAGAGAAGAAAATATGACCAACAGCCTTCTCTATGACCTGGTAAGCCAGATGTATATCTACTCAGATACCCGGGAAGCGCCCAGGGACGCTATCTTCGAATCAGAGGGAAAGGTGATCCGCGAACTGGCAGAGAAAGGAAACTGCGTCATCCTCGGGCGGTGCGCGGACTATTTTCTCCGTGACCGGAAAGACTGTCTGAAAGTCTATCTCCATGCGCCGGAAGATTATCGTATAAAACGGATCATGAAAAACGAAAACTTATCCGAAGAAGATGCCCGTCAGAAGATCCGCAAGATGGACCGGAGGCGTTCAGACAACTATCATTACTATACCAAACGAGTTTGGGGACACTCAGGGAATTATGATCTCACTCTGGATACCGGGATCGGCGCAGAAGCTGTCCAGGAGATCATCTGCCATATGATGACGCAAGTGTCAAAAAGCCATGCAGACTGAGACTGCACAGGCGAGCATGACTTTGAGACGCGCAAAACACCGTTTAATGCCTTCAGCATATAACATAGAACCGGACCGTTCGCTCTTCAGCGCCCGGTCCGGTTCACTTCTACTTTGTCCAGGATCCCGTGGGCTGTCACCCCGGGATGGGTGACCTTGATCCTGCATATCTGCTCCACAAACTCCTGATCCAGTTTCATATCCGCCGCGATCTGCTCCACCTGCTGACCTTTTTCCATCCGCTTCAGGATCCCGCGGATCGCGGGGAACAGATCGCCGTCCCGGACCGAAACCTTTCTCCAAGACGCCTCATGCTCAATATCGATCCGTTCCACGCTGCAGGCATCTCCTTCGATCCGGAGTATTGCCAGAGTGATGTCCTGATCAAACCGTCTCTTGCCGCAGCTCCCCGGGTTCAGCCAGAGCCTGCCGTCCTTTTTCTCTTCAAAATACCTGTGGGAGTGCCCGAAAATAATGATCTGGCGGTCCCCGAGATCTGCCGGCAGTTCCTTCTTATTGTGTATCACATAAAAATTCATTCCTGCCAGAGTAAACTCCAGATGATGAGGCAGATGTTCCGCCCATCCTTTGTCATTATTTCCCCGCACGATATAGATCGGCGCATCTTCTTTTGCCGCCGCTTTCATCTCATCAATGATCTTCTGCGAATTGATATCGCCGCCGTGAATGACCGCGTCGCATTCCGAAATGACTTTCGCCGCCTCCGGTCTCAGAAGTCCGTGAGTATCTGATAAAACCGCGATCTTCATACTCTCTGCTCCTTAGTTCAGCTTTTTCCCGTCGGAGAATGCCGTCCCCACTTTTTCTCCCACTCTCAGATAGATACGGTTTGCCGGATCATAGGAGATAGCCTTGAGTTTCTCCGGGTCGATCTTCCCGTCTCCGTCCAGAATCTCTTCCTCCACACTCACATTAACGATCTCCGCCACGATCCGAAGCGTCTTATCATACTGATTGATTTCCTCCACTCTGCACTCCAGAGAGATCGGAAGTTCCTCGATCACCGGGGCATCAACGAATTCGCTCTTTACAGTGTGGAACCCGGATTTCTCCATCTTGTCCGGCACATCATGTCCGGATACGATCCCCACATAATCTGCTGCCACAAGATTTTTCTCATCTGCAATGCCGACCGTAAATGCTTTTTTCAGTTTGATATTGTCAGAAGTTTTATGCCGTACTCCGATATTGATCTGGATACGGTTTGAGTTCACAATCCCGCCGTAAGCCACATTCATCGCATCCACAGTCCCGTCCTCACCATAGGTCGCCACGATCAACACCGGCTGGGGATATACATAAGGGTTTGCTCCAAGATTTTTACGCATTTTGATTCCTCCTTTATCACCTGGATGTTGGGGCAAAATTCCCCAACTACGATGCCTGCGGATTGCTCCGTGCTACGCACTCGCACAATCCTCCCCGACATCACCCCTAAATTATAGCACAGATTCCGCATTTTTCCGATTCGCTGTTTGTGGGGTGTAATTTTTCCGGCATTTCTGATACACTTCTCTGCAAGAACAGAGGGATTTCCCCCTGAAAAGGAGTAAGATATATGGATACGAAAAAAATCGGCGCTTTTATCGCGTCCTGCCGAAAAGCAAAAAGATACACCCAGCAGCAGCTCGCCGAAAGGCTGGGCGTCACCAACAAAACAGTTTCCCGCTGGGAAACCGGAAAATATATGCCGGACCTTTCTTTACTGAAGCCGCTCTGCGAGGAGTTGGATATCACCTTGAACGAACTGCTCAGCGGGGAGAAGATTGACGCAGAACATGCGGCTAACAGTTCTGAGGAAAATATCTCCAATACGATCGAATACGCCCTCCGCAGGATTACCGGTGAGCGAAGAGTCATCTCTGCATTGCTCATCATTGCAGGGATCCTATTCTGCTGCTCTGCCTTTCTCTCCTCGGATACTGAGAGCCGCTATGGAGTCATCGTTTCCGCTGCTGGACTGTTCCTGATCGTCTTCGGAATCTTTCGCGAACTGCCTCTGAAAGCGATGTGGAAGAAGCTCTGTGTATCACTCCTGCTCTTTATCCTGTTTCTGAACGTTCTCTGTATCGTTGACTATATGAATGTGGTAACATACAATCGCCCTCCGGTCTGCCGTTATATGACAGAGAGCATCTTCTCCCGTAACACAAAGATGATCCGATACTCCTGCCCTTTCTACAAGGTGTATCGGATCAACACAGATACGGTAAACGAATATTATATCATAGACACAAAAAACGAATATACGGAAGAAACCGTGCCGTTATCCCCCTTTGACCGGGAGAAAAGCGGGATTCGGAATCTCCTGAATTATCGCAGTCCGTATATCGGAGACAACAGCAATGCCGGAAATCTCCTGAACGCCCTGCCGCTGTCAGAATTTGGATTTGTCTTTGAGATCGATCCCGACGGCAGGGGACTTACCGTGGACTATCACTCAACGGACTGGTATTCCAATGATGACCTTTACATCGAAAAAGCACTGGTCTATAACTCTGTCTGCATTTTTCTGCTCATAGACAACATCGAATATATTAACTGGAATTTCAGCGGGAGCTCTTATCACATCACCCGTGAGGCAGTGGAGGCGGGTTTCCCGGACTACGCCGTGATAAAATCGATGGAAACCGGAGAGATCGACCTGGCGCTCTTCGATGACTGTCTTGAGTCAAAGATGAATGATAACGCATTCGTCTCCGCCCGATTCCTTTCCCTGTTCATTCCCCCTGCTTCACCGTCAGGATCAGACCTGCAGCCATCAGAATGATGGCGAGGATCTGAAGGACCATATGGATCGTGGGAGAAATGGAATCCTGGGCTGCCAGCAGACATGCGTTGATGAGAAGTCCTGTGGGAAGCAGCACCGAGATCGTCCGCACGCTGCTTTCCTGCTCGATCCCGCTCTTTCTCGCTTCCAGTTCAGCAAGGACTCCCTTCGTCTTTCCCACCGCATTCACACAGACAAGCACAAAAGATGCCAGCAGGACGGCTGCCGCCCAGCCCAACGGATTCCCGGACAGACCGCCGGCGACCTCTATTAGCATACAGATTATCTCCAGGATACAAACGACTTTGAACATCCGAAGTATCTTTGTATAGTGTTCGATCTGAGATTCCACATCCGTATACAGTTCAAAGGGACCGTCCGCCGTACGCTTTCGCAGGATGATCCAGTATCCCCAGAGCGTAACGATCTCCACGCCCAGTTCCTCCATCAGTTCCCTGTACTCACTGCTGACCGAAAAAAGTTGCTCCCCGAGATCGACCTGATAGATGTACTCCCCTTTTTCGCACTGCTCAAACCTGTAAAATCCGGCGCAGAAGCCTGTCAGCGCCCAGCCCTCCGCCGCCATTTTATTCAGCCATACTGTTTCTGTGTCCTTATTATAATACAGTCTGAATCTGATCATTTCTCTCCCTCCTCCATCAGCTTTGCGTTGTTCAGCAGTTCTTCGAGGCGGCTTCTCTCCACCTCAAACGCCTGCCTTCCGAGTTCCGTGATAACATATTCCTTTTTCTTTCTCGACTCCGTATCCTGGCTGTAAATCCGGATCCACGCCCTCTTCTGCATGGTCTGCAGCGCTCCGTACAGCGTTCCCGGTCCCAGGACAACACGGCCGTCTGTCAACTGCTCCACCTCCTGGATCACTCCATATCCGTGATTCGGCCTCCGCAATGCCAGAAGGATATAAAAAAATGCTTCTGTCAACGGCATATCTTTTTCTGACATCATCTCACTCCTCTCCGTCTCTATCGACAAAACATTTTCGTCTCCTGATATATCGTCAAATGATATATTGTAATTATAATATATCGCGAGCTGATATATCTGTCAAGCTATTTTTTGAACTTCGGATTTTTCAGAGATTTCATTCAAAAGACACTTTCCCGGTTAAATTTCCGCTAAGACTTGTCCTCCTTTCTTGTCAGATCACGCTCCTGCCGTTATAATTTCCACTGTTTATGCAGAAAATATGGCGCATCTTACCGCCAGCCTGCATAAATATATCTGACCGAACTATAATGAAACTATAAGAGAACATAAAAGAAGTAAAAAAGGAGTTTTAGATATATGGATGAACGCAGCAGAAAAGACAATAACTTTCTCACCGCCCTCAAAGGGCTGATCATCGGAGGCACCATGCTGGTCCCCGGAGTGAGCGGCGGCTCCATGGCAATGATCCTGGGAATTTACGACCGGCTGATCTCGTCCGTAAGTTCTTTTATGAAAAACAAAAAGGGAAATCTGATCTTTCTCATGATCTTCTCCATGGGCGGCATCCTTGGCATACTTGTGTTTGCCAGTCCGCTCCTGCAGCTCATCGAGCGGTATCCCATGCCTATGCTCTACTTCTTCATCGGCGCTGTGGCAGGCGGCGTGCCGCTGATCGTCCGGCAGTCCGGCGCCAGACGGCTCACCTGGAGGATCACCGGGTATATCATCCTTGGTCTGATCGCGGTCTCCGCACTGGGGCTTCTTCCCCCGGATCTTTTCAATGCGGAGAATTCCGCCGGAGTCACGGGCTTTCTCCTGCTCCTCATCGCAGGATTTGTCACCGCGGCAGCTCTCGTTCTCCCAGGGATCAGCGTGTCTTATCTGCTGCTGCTCCTGGGACTGTATGACAGGACCATGAACGCCATCAGCACTCTCCATCTTCCCTTTCTCCTCCCACTGGGGATCGGACTGGTGCTGGGGATCGTACTCATCACAAGGGCGCTGGAACGCGCCATGGCAGCGCACCCCCACCCGTCCTACTTTATTATCCTGGGCTTTCTTCTCGGATCTGTCTTCGAGATATTCCCGGGCGTTCCCCGGGGGCTCGCACTTCCTGTCTGCATCCTCACCTTTGCGGCAGGATTCTCTGCGATCTTCTTCCTCTCCCGCATGGAGATAAAAAAGGAACAGCTTCGGGTCTGATGATCCCGAAGCTGTTTTTCTATTCTTTTTATCCAGTTTTATTTCCCGTTCTTTCCTTTTATCTGTCACGGCTCATACTTTTAATTTCTTTTCCCTCTTTTTCAGCGCATGGCTCAGTGCCTCATACAGCAGCCTTACGATCAGGTTGATGAACAGCAGCAGCATACACATCGCCGCCGCAGGCGCTGTCTGACCTGCCCCCTGCATGCTCACGATCATGACTGACGTGATCGGCGCTGTGGGCGAATAGAGAAACACAACCGCCGACACCGTAACGAGAGAGTTTACAAAGAAATATACCCACATCTCGCAGATCGCCGGAAAACAGAGCGGCACTGTCACTTTTGCAAAGGTCCGGTAGAACGGCACCGACAGTGATTCCGACACAGTCTCGAATTCTTTGTCCAGCCTTTTCAGCGCTGTCGTCGCCGTAGAAAAAGGCACGGAATAGAAATGGATCAGGTTCGCAAAGACAATGATCCAGATCGTCCCATAGATCCCGTGGAGCGGATTGAGCACCGCATACTGTGTAAACGGGATGTTGAACGCTGATGCGTTGAAGAACATGATGAAACTCAGTCCCACTACCGTCCCCGGTATGGCCAGAGGCGTGATGGACAGGAAGTAGGCGATCTTCCGGCTGATCCGGAATTTCTGCTGGGTCTTCTCGATGATATACGCACCGATAAATGTGATCAGAGTACCCAGGAACGCCGAGACAAGCGAAATGAGTATGGAGTTCTTAAACGCGGTCAGCCCGCTCCCGGATCCTGCCTCCGACAGATTATAATTGTCCAGCGTAAATGTCAGGTTATAAGGCCACAGTTTGATCAGAGATGCAAACAGCGCCACTGCAAAGAACAGGATCATCGCCAGCGCAACGATGATGCAGAATACCGTCGCTGCGATATCGCTTGCACGGTGCGGCTTGATCTGATAGGGCACAGACTTCGAGTTGATCGCGGCACTCTGTTTCTTGTTAGTAAACCAGTCCACGATAAACGACAGGATCGCCGGAAAGAGGAGAATGATCCCCACAACGGCTCCCATATTGAAGTTCTGCTGTCCCACAACCTGTTTGTACACGTCTGTCGCCAGTACGTTATAGTTCCCGCCCACTACGGAAGGCGCGCCGAAATCCGTGAAGCTGTATGTAAACGACACAAATATGGCATTGATCAGGCCATATTTCACGTTCGGGATGGTAATGGTCACCATTTTCCGCAATGCGGACGTCCCCATCGTTTCCGCCGCCTCATACAGACGGTTATCCGCAGCGGAGAACGCCACCATAAGGATCGTGGTCGCCGCCGGAAAGCAGTAGATACTCTCCGAGATGATGATACCCACTTTTCCATAAAGCGGGATCTCCAGCCCCAGCGAGGTCAGGATCCCCTGATTCCCGAACAGATAGATCAGCGCGATACCCAGCAGCATGGTGGGCGCAAAGATAGGGACCATCCCCACATACCGGAAGAAACTTTTTGCCGGCACATTCTTTCTTGACAGGGCGTAGGCATAGAAAAAAGCAAGTGTTACCGAGATCACAGTAGACCAGATAGAGATCACAAATGTATTGCTGATCGAATAGACCATGGATCTGCTGGTAAAGTATTCCGCAAAGTGCGCCAGCCCCACGAACACTCCGTCCTTATCCTGGAATGCCTTTACAAAAAGCGTGGCGAGCGGAAACACTAAAAATACAAGTAAAAAAACAATGACTGCATAGACAGCGGCAGCCCGGACAAGATCTTCCTTTGTAAACCGCTGCAGTCTCTGGCTTATCTTCTTCATTTCTGTCTTTTCCTTCCCCCGGCTCAGGCAGTCTCAAACTGGAGAACTTCTTCCCGCGGGATCACGAGATAAACATTTTTTCCTGTCCGGAACCTCATTGTCTTCGCCGTCTGGAACGGCACATCCACTGCAAGGGCAATATCCCCGTGAACGACATGGCTGAGCCCCACCGTAACACGGTCATAGAATCCCCGGAATTCGATATCCTGGATGGTTCCCTTCAGGCTTCCCTCCTGCTCCGACCTTGTGATCTGGATCTTCTCCGGACGGATCGCCGCAGTCTCCCCTTTGACCAGCCCGTAGGGGGCGCCTTCTTTTGCATTGATAAAATTGATGGATCCGATGAAATCCGCCACAAACGGATTCTCCGGATTCTCGTAAATCTGTTCCGGCGTGCCGGACTGCATGATCACCGCCTTGTTCATGACCACGATCCGGTCCGCCATGGTCAGAGCCTCATCCTGGTCATGGGTCACCATGATCGTCGTAAGGTTCAGTTCCCTCTGGATCTTGCAGATCTCCCTGCGAAGAGTAAGACGTACCTTTGCGTCCAGCGCGGAGAGCGGCTCATCCAGGAGCAGGAAATCCGGTTCCGTTGCCAGGGCACGGGCGAGCGCCACCCTCTGCTGCTCACCGCCCGACATCTGGGACGGGAGCCGGTTCTTTGCATTAGACAGCTTGATCATGTCAAACAGCCGGTTCACTCTTGTCTCAATATCACTGTTCCTCATCTTCTTGTTCCGGAGCCCGTAAGCCACATTCTCATAGGCGGTCAGGTTGGGGAACAGTGCATAGGACTGGAACATGATGCCGAAATTTCTTCTGGACGGTGGAAGCCCTGTCACATCCCGGTCTCCGATATAGATCTTTCCCTCTGTAGGGCTGTCCAGCCCTGCGATCAGGCGTAGCAGTGTGGACTTCCCGCATCCGGAAGGACCGAGCAGGCAGACGAACTCGCCTGCCTGCACGTCCAGATTTACATGGTTCAGTGCAATATTTTTGTCATAAACCTTTGATACATTTTCAATCTTAAGACTTACGCTCATGTCCTTCTTATTCCTCCGGTGCACTCTTTGCGTCGTATCTCTCTGACCACTCGTTCAGGATGCTCTCTCTGTCTGCCGCAGCCTTGTTAAAGTCGATGTCCGGAATCAGCTGATCCAGCGGGTTGGATGAATATCCCTCCGGGATCTCATCACCCACGCCGATCGCAACGATCGGGTAGTTTGTCGCATATTTTGTCATGATATTGTCAGAGATCGCCCAGTCAAGGAACTCTTTTGCAATGTCTTTCTCATTGTCCTTTTTGATGAGAGCGTTGGCTTCCATATCCCATCCGGAACCTTCCTCCGGGAACACAGCCTCGCAGATGTCACTTCCTACTTCTTCCGCTGACTGAAGGCATCTGTATCCGAAGGAAATACCGATCCCGTACTCGCCTGCTGCCGTCTCTTTTGCCGGCTGGCTTCCGGAATGCATATAAACTGCAACGTTTTTATCCAGCTCGTCAAGGTAGTTCCATCCCTCTTCCTCGCCGTACAGAGAAAGGATACCGTTTACTGTAAGGAGTCCTGTTCCGGAAGATGCCGGGTTGGACATTGCGATGAGTCCTTCATATTTCGGGTCAAGCAGGTCCTGGTAAGATGTCGGGACCGTATCGATCCCATGGGATTTGAGCACTTCCTTATTTACGATCCATGCAGTCTCCCATGCATCGATCCCCACCCATGACGGAGTCTCGTCCGTATCCTTGAACTGAGGAAGGATCCGGTCAACCCCTTCCGGTGAGTAGGGCTCCAGCATTCCCTCCTGCTTCAGCACCAGAAGGCTTGTCGCGGAAAGTCCCCACACAACGTCAGCCACCGGATTGTCTTTCTCTGCCAGAAGTCTGGATGTGATGACTCCGGTTGATTCTCTGGTCACATTAACTGTCACATCCGGATGAAGTTCTTTGAACTCTTCCAGGTAATCCGTCACCTGCTCATCCTCCAGCGCCGTATATACATTCAGTACATTTTCATCCTCAGCAGCAGCGTCTGTCCCTGCAGCCTGAGCTTCCTGCTGTGTCGTCACACATCCTGTCAGTGTCCCCATTGCCATGACTGCTGCCATCGCAAGAAGTACGATTCTCTTTTTCATTTTACAAATCCTCCATTGATTTCTTTTACGCGGATATTATATCTGCCCCATTTGGGATTTTTATTTGCTTCTTGTATAACTTTTGTTAAAAAAGCAAGAGAAAATGCATCGGATTTAACATTCGTCACTTTTTTCTTAACATGCAGCGTTATCTGTTCTCGAAGACAGCCAGGCTGCTCTCCGGCGCCGGATATTCTCCCAGGGAACTCTGCGTCTTCTCATATCTTCCGTGAAAATCGCTGCCCCCGGTCAGGAACAGGGAGTAACTCTTCGCATACTCTTCCACTCTCTTCCGGTCCGCTGCACTGTGGGACGGATGGTTATACTCGATCCCGTCCAGTCCTGCCTCCACAAGACGATGTATGGCGGAGTAATTTCCCATCTGCCCGGGATGGGCGAGCACTGCGAGACCGCCGTCTGCCTTGATGGCACGGACACAGTCCTCTGCATCCGGGTATTCGATATCAAAATCACAGGGTCCGCCGTTCTTGAAGATATTCTTATATATATCCCCAAAAAGAGTCTTACTCTGTCCCGTTTTCAACAGATAATCCAGGATATGCTGTTTATAGATGCATCTCCCCGCCAGTTTCTCCACTTCCTCCACCGGGACGCGGTACCCCAGTTCATTGAGGATGGCGATCTGTTTCAGACAGTTTTCATTTCTCTTCCTCAGCGTCTCTCCTCCGATCTGCTCGATATACTTTGTCTTCGTATATCCATAGCCGAGGATATGCACCTTCCTGTCTTTCCTGTAGTCATATGCTGACATCTCCACTCCGGTCACGGCACGGATCCCGTACTCTTTCGCCAGTTCCACATGCTCCCAAGCCTGCTCTGTGGTGTCATGATCTGTAAACGCAAGGTGGGTGATCCCTGCCTTCTCTGCTTCTTTCAGGATATTCTCCGCATCCATACTGCAGTCAGAAACAGAAGAGTGTACATGTAAATCTGCAAGATACATCAGGACGCCTCCTTTTCCGGCTGAAAACTTCCCTGAGAAATGTTGTAGACGTGGTCGCACAGTCCTTCCATGAATTCCAGGTCATGGAAGATCCCGATCATGGACGTCCCCTCTGCCTTCAGCTTCATCAGCAGTTCTTTTACGAGGATCTTTGTATTATTGTCAAGGGATGCGGTAGGCTCATCCAAAAGGAGCAGCCTGGGCGCTTTCACCATGGCATGCGCCAGGTTCAGCCTTAATTTTTCCCCGCCGGAAAACGTATTCGGGTAGATATCCCACAGGTTCTCGCTGAGCTTGAAATACCGGAGCATCTCCTCCGCCTTTCTCACTGACTCTTCATAGGAAAAGCCTGCGTCAAGCGCCCCGTTGATCACATGCTGTTTCGCCGTCGTCCTCGGAAGGATCGTCAGGAACTGGGACACATATCCGATCTCTACCTTTCTCAGGTGGATGATCTGTCTCTCCTCTGCTTTCACAAGGTCCAGTTTCCCATAGGAAAGGGAATCATAGATCACGCTTCCGGTGGTCGCCAGGTACGTCCGGTAGATGCAGCGCAGCACCGTCGATTTCCCGGCGCCGGAAGTCCCCACGATCCCGATAAACCCGCCTTTGTTCAGACTGAATGAAATATCCCTGCAGCTTTTGATCTCTCTCTGCTGCTCATGCAGGTAAAACTGTTTGGACAGTCCTTTTATCTCCAAAATCTTTTCCATCTTTCTCTTCCTCATTCTTTCCTATTCCTGAGCGCCGGTGGGATCCGCGCCCCTGTAACTGCACTCGAACACCTTCTGTCCGGCCACATAGACCTGCTCCAGCAGCGGCATCTCTCCCTCGCCGTCCACGATCAGCAGATCCGCCAGTTTCCCTTTTTCCAGAGAACCGATCTCTCTGTCCATCCCCACCGCCTTCGCAGGGTTCAAAGTCACATAGCGTGCCGCCTCCCACAGCGGGAACCCTTCCTTTTTATACAGGCGGAACATCGCATGAAGAAGCGCCTGGGGATAGTAGTCTGATACCAGGACGTCTGCGGCTTCCTCCCGGATCGCCTCCAGCGCCGAGAGGTTCCCGGAGTGAGACCCGCCAAGCAGGATGTTGGGCGCTCCGACTACGGTCATAAAGCCCGCCTTTCTCGCCTCTTTCGCCACTTCCAGCGTGATGGGGAACTCGCTGATCTTTACGCCCAGGTCTCGGTTTACCTTCAGTTTCTCTACGGTATCGTCATCGTGGCTCGCCACGGAAATTCCCCGCTCTGCAGCACAGTCGGCAAGTTTTTTCAGCCCCTCGAACGTGACCGTTTCCTTCTCCATCTCTTTGCGGACAAGTTCCTCAAACTCCTGGTCTGTCAGGTTCTTTCCCTCGTCCGGCTGGTGTTTCCGGTAGATCTCCAGATTCTTGTACTGCCCCTGTCCCGGAGAGTGGTCCATAAATGAGAGCAGATCCACCAGACCCTCTTCCATCATCTCCATCACATCCTCGTAGCAGGCAAGGTTGTCGATCTCATATCTCAGGTGGTATCTGTGGCGGATCAGACGTTTCTCATGCCGGTATCTTCCGATCAGCGCTGCCAGCTTTCTCACCTGGGGTGCCTGCCGGATTTCCTTGACGTCCCATGTTCCCTCCCGGAACATGGAGATGGAATGGAACATGGTGGTGATCCCACAGGAGGCGAGCACACGCTCCGCTTCCCTAAGCCCCATCTCAAAATCCATGACCGCTGTGCTGCGGGGCTGGATATAAGACTCGATCATATCAGAGTGGATATCGATCATCCCGGGAAGGACGAACCTTCCTCTCAGATCGACTTCACAGATTTCCTCCGCTGTATCTTTCTCTTCAGATCCCTGTCCCTTTTCCATTGAAGCCTGCGCTGCGGCTTCCTCATCAGGAAGGATCTCCAGGATCCTGTCTCCTTCTGTCACAAGTGTATATCCTTCCAGGACCCGGTCCTCAAGGACCAGCTTCCCGTTCTTAAACAATGTCTTCATTTGATCAATTCCTCCCGAATCGTCATCTTCTGCACATTTTCTGCACAGACAAATGACTGTTCTTTTTTACTGGCCGTACTGATTTACAGCAGCGAATGCACAAGCTGCTGGGTGTAGGGCTGCTGGGGATCGTCGAGGATCTGGTCTGTCAGTCCCTGCTCGATGATCTTCCCGTCCAGCATCACGATGGTCCGGTCCGCCAGCATCCGGATCACGGCAAGGTCATGGGAGACCAGCATGATGGAGATATTAAACTCCTGGCGGATCTTCCGGATCAGCTCCAGGACCCTTGCCTGGACGGAGAGGTCGAGCCCTGTCGTCACCTCGTCCAGGAGGAGGATCGCAGGATTGTTGGCGAGCGCCTTGGAGATCTGCACCCTCTGCTGCATCCCGCCGCTGAAATTCTTCGGCGGTTCCTTTTTCCTGGACTGGAGGATCTCCACCGCATCCAGAAGTTCCGACACTCTCTCATTCATCTTTCCGAAATTCCTGTGCCCTGCGGCGATCAGTTTCTCCGCGATATTTCCCGCACTGGAGTAGTCCATCCGGAGTCCCAGCATGGGGTTCTGGTAGACCATTCCCATGATGTGGTTCTTGATATATTTCTTCTGCTGAAGGCTCTGCGAGAAAATATCTTCCTCACCGTTCTGGAAATCTTTCAGATATCCTTTTCCTTCCGTGATCCCGAAGTCAAAATACAGGCTCTTCATTAATGTAGATTTTCCCGAGCCGGACTCTCCCACGATCCCCAGGATCTCCCCTTCATAAAGTGAGACATTCACATCGTTGCACGCCCACACCGTCTTGCAGTGAGGACAGGTATTCTTGTTCAGTTTTCCCCCATTCCGGCAGTAGTCGCAGGTCTTTCCGTAACGCACTGTCAGGTGGTCGATCCGAAGTACCGGTCTTTCCATTTTATACACTCTCCTCTCCGCTCTTCAGGCTTTCTTCCGCGTCTCTTTCCCCATTCTCCATATCAGCTCCTGCTGCACGAGCACGCCGCATCTTCTCCTGATATCTCATCCGTCTTCCCTTACAGAATCCGGTGTCATTACACTCATATACCTTCTCTCCTGTCGCCTCGTCGATCAGCTCATCCAGGTAAACACCTGTCGCGCCGCAGAGCCGGCAGCACTTGCCCTCAAAATCTTCCGTCTCAAAAGGCACGTCCTCAAAGCACATGGAGACTACCTTTGTGTGGGGCGGTATAGCATAGATCTTCTTCTCCCTCCCTGCCCCGAAGAGATAGAGGGTGTCGCTGTCGTTTAATTTCCAGTTGTCATATCTGGGGATCGGGCTGGGGTTCATCACATAGCGGTCCTCCACCATCACCGGATACTCTGAACTGATACTGATCTTTCCATACTGGGTCAGGTCCTCAAAGAGAGAGAGCCACATCCCGCTGTATTCCGCTTCCGCGTGCATCTGCTTGGTCACGGACTCCTTCGCCTCGACGATTCGCAGCGGCTCGGGCGTTGGCACCTGGAGTACCAGGATCTGATCGTTCCGCATAGGGATCTCCGGGATCCTGTGGCGGCTCTGGATGACCGTCGCCTTCTCGGAATCCGTGGTCACTTCCACGTCCGTGCACTCTCCCACCAGTTTTTTGATGTTGACTGCATTCACACTGTCGTCATTTCCCTGGTCAATGACTTTCAAGACATCTTCTCTTCCTATGATAGAGAGAGTAATCTGGATCCCTCCGGTCCCCCATCCCCTTCCGATGGGAAGTTCTCTCGATCCGAACGGCACCTGATATCCGGGGATCGCCACAGCCTTCAATATGCTCCTTCTTATCTCACGTTTGGACCCTTCGTCGAGAAAGGCAAAATTATAATGCTTTGCGTCGATCATTTTTCTCCTCCTTTTGCTCTGACACGGTCCAGACTGGACTGGAATGTTACGTAGTGCGGCAGTTTGAGATGTGAGATGAATCCGCTCATCTCAAGGCAGTCGCCGTGTGTCAGCACAAATTCTTCATCCTGTGACGGCGTATCCCCCGTCGTCTCAAGGCTCGCGTCTGCAATGGACATCGCGATCGCCTTGTTCTCATTTCTCCCGAAGATCAGCCCGTATCCGCCGGACAGGGTCATCTTATCGAACTCCTCGTCCGTCTCTGTGTGGGACGGCACCAGCGCCTCCACCTCAGTCACCAGGATCTCTCCGATGCAGATCTCATCTTCCTCGTCCAGCACGTAAGGCACACAGATCTCAAGATATCCGCACCGCAGTTCAGATACGGTGGGATGGACCGCCCCGTATCCTCTCATGGAACTGTAGGCGACTCCGCCCAGGAATCCCGCATCGCTCCTCGCAAATGTCTGAAGCCTTGCACTCCTCGGCGCAGGGAAGGTCAGCAGGTTGCTGGTCACGTCAAATGGTTCCGTGTCATCCTCCTCCACGTCCGCCATAACGCCTTCCGCCTTCAGCAGATCCGTCACGCGCCCGCAGCGGATATCCTCGCCGGAGCCTTCCATCTCCTGCTCTGCTTCCGCCTGCTCTGTTCTCTCCTGCTCTGTCCTATCCTGCTCTAACGCAGACACAGCCTCTTCTTCCCTCAGACTCTCTTCTGCGGCCTGCTCTCTGCTCTCCGCACCTGCCTCTTTCTCCATGAGCGAGAAGTCCAGAAGACGGTGGGAATAGTCATAAGTCGGTCCAAGGATCTGTCCGCCCGGGATATCCTTGAACGCCGCCGATATCCTCCGGATCAGCCTCATCCCTGAGGTGTCCACCACATTTGAATAGTAGTTTCTGGGGAGAGTGGACCGGTACGCTCTCAGCAGGAACACCGCTTCCTCCACGCTTCCCTCGCACTGTTTCAGAGCCAGCGCCGCATACTCTCTGGAGTAAAATCCTGCTTCACTCATGATCTTGTCGATCAGAAGCCCCATATTCTCCATAATACAGGAGATGGTAATGTCTTCCCCGCTCTCCCGAAATATCTCCAGCAGCTTCAGAGACTGCTCGATCGCCTCTCTTCCGCCTGTAACTGCTACATAAGCCATCTCTTCTCTCTCCCCCTTCTCAATCTATCTTCACAAGCCGCGGAACACCGATCATCTTTCCGCTTCCATCTATGAACACCAGGTCCACTCCCAGCGGATATTCGATCTCCAGGTCACTGCGCAGGCGGATCACTTTTTTAATATAGGGGTACACTTTTACCTTGAGTTCGCCGTCCACCCCCGGTCCTCTCAGCGTCATCTCTTCCTCCCCTTCCACTGCGCTGCACAGAAGGAAGATGGTCGCTGATTCCTGCGGGTCTGCGTAAGTCCCGTGCTTTACGTTTTTCAGGATCTGCTCCATGGAGCCGTAGTTCATCTCAGAGGAGAGGAATACGTAGTCCGCCCGGTCCAGGTCAGATTCCCTGCACAGCGTCAGATTGTGCAGTTCTGACGACAGCCGCGGATTCTTCTCCACATACATCTTTTCCTCGTTGTCGAGAAGGGTACACCCCAGAGCCAGAAGCGGAGCATAATCCCCCTGAAACTTTTCTGCCTGAACGCCGATCCTGCGGATCTGTCCGGGATTCGCCATAGCGCTTAACAGCTCCCGGAACACCTTCTGTCCGTCATGGACAAAATCAAACTGATATACTGATCTGATCTCTCCTGCCATCTCTATTCTCCCATCACATTAAAGTTTACTTTCGATTTCCGTATCTGCCGGTTCAGCTTCTCACGGTCTTTTTTCTGCTTCTCTCCGAGTCTTGCTATCTCCGCGCGGACTGCTTCCCGTTCTTCCCCGGCAACGCCGCATTCGGGCATCTTCTCCGTATTCATAAATCCGTCTATGATCGCCGCGTTGATGCATTTCTCAAAATCATCTCCTGCCATCACACTGGCACCCTTGGCTCCATTGACTGTCACCATACACTCTGTCGCCAGCACTTCTCCCAGATAGAAAAGGGACTTTTTCACCGACTCCCTCACCTTCACCATCACCAGTGTCTTCTGGGGCTGCTTTAAAATCTGTATCTCATACTTGTCCCTGATCCCTGCGGCTGCCGCCTTTACCTCTTCCGAGGACACGCCCGCCAGGACCGCGGTCATCTCACGCCTGTTCATCACTGCTCTCCTCCTGTCTTCCGGGGTCGTCCCCGGTACGTTCTGCATCTTACCGGGGTTTTGTAAAGTTGCCAACTGCACAGAGTAAAACCTTTGTAAAGTGACGCGCACACTATTGTAGAGGAGTTTCTTCCTTGTTATAATCTGTGGCAGAACAGAGCAGAACAGACCGGATCTGGCAGGATATGTAAAGCATCTTTACAGGAAGATCGAGCTTCACAGAAGAAGTCCTCTGAAAAAAGCATCAGAAAAGGAGAGCATCGTGACAAAAAAATGGACCTGGGAAATGATCGCGGATACGCTGATCAAAGAATTTCAGAATGATAAATATACCAAGGGCGAGAAGATGCCCAGTGAGAATAAGATGGCGGTCCGCTTTCAGGTCCCCCGCTCCGAGATCCGCAAAGCCTACGAGCGCTTAAAAGAGCTGGGATACGTCTATTCCATGCAGGGATACGGGAGTTTCTTCTCCGGCAAGAGGGAGAAGATCCGCCTTTCAATGAGTGATGAGAGTTTTTCCAAGAAAATGAGAGATATGGGGCTGAATTTTGAGACACAGAATGCAGGATGCCGCAGGATCAGCGGCGATTCCCTGATCCACACCATGCTGGATGTGGATTTTGATGAGCCGGTATATAAGATCACAAGACTGCGCATCCTGGACGGAGAGCCCGCCGCCATCCATATCAGCTATCTGCCGGAGGACCTGTTCCCCCGTATCGCAGAGGACGGCAGAACACTCACCTCCGTGTATGACTATATCCATTCCTGCGGATACACTCATCTGAGAACGGACAACGCACAGCTCACCGTGTCCTCGCTCAGCAAAAAAGAGCGCACCCTTCTCGGCGTCAAAGGGTACGCTCCATGTCTTGTCCTGACCTGTAAATGTGTGACCGATCCCGCAGGGACCGTGGTGGAAGTGGCGCGGACGATCTACAGGAGTGATAAGTTTATCTTTCAGTTATAGCCTCATCTTAAAATCCTCATACCCGAAACTCCTCATGATCTCGCACGTCCCGTCTTCCCGTTCCAGCACGATATCCGGAAGTTTCATCCCGTTGAATGTGTTCGTCTTCACCATTGTGTAGATCGCCATATCCTGAAACTCCAGCCTGTCCCCGCATTTCAGCGGCTCCGCAAAAGAATAGTCCCCGATCACATCCCCCGCAAGGCAGGTCGGTCCCGCGAGACGGTACACATAGGGTTTCTCTGATTCCCCGGCTTCCTTATCTTCCATAAGTTCCGCCGGATCTCCCGCATCTTTCAGCGGAGGACGGTAGGGCATCTCCAGGACATCCGGCATATGGCATGCCGCCGAAGTATCCAGGATCCCAATCTTCATCCCGTTGTCCACGATCTCCAGGACCTCTGTCAACAGGATCCCCGCATTGAGCGCCACTGCCTCACCCGGTTCCAGATAGACCTCCACTCCGTAAGTCTCCTGCATATGGCGGATGCACTGCTTCAGCAGTTCCCGGTCATAATCCGGCCGGGTGATATGATGTCCGCCGCCGAAGTTCACCCACTTCATTTCATGGAGATAAGGACCGAACTTTTCTTCCACCGCTTTCAGTGTCACCGCCAGATCATCCGAGTTCTGCTCGCACAGCGTATGGAAATGTATTCCGTCCAGACTGCGGATCTCTTCCTCCGTCATCTCCCCCTGCAGTCTTTCCAGCGTTGTCCCCAGCCTGGAGAACGGCGCGCAGGGATCGTAGATCGCATGTCCCTCCTGGGTGGAGCACTCCGGGTTGACGCGCAGCCCCATGCTGCGTCCTGCAGCCCTGACCTTCCCCCCGTATTTCCTGAGCTGGGAGGGAGAATTAAACACGATATGGTCACAGTACCTGAGTATCTCATCCATCTCATCCGCTCGGTACGCCGGAGAGAAGATATGGTTCTCCTTCCCCATCTCCTCATAGCCCAGCCTCGCCTCATAAAGCCCGCTGGCCGTCGCCCCGTCCAGATACTCTCCGATCAGAGGATACAGCGAATACATGGAAAATGCCTTCTGCGCCAGAAGGATATGACATCCCGTATCCTCCTCGATCCCCTTCAGGATCTCCAGATTCTCCCGTATCCGCCTCTCCTGCACCACAAAACAAGGCGTCTTAAGTTCCCGTCTCTCCATAATCCTCTCCCTTCAAAACTTCAATCCCTCCTGCGAAGCTGCCCTGCCGGGTATTCTCCGCGGATTTATTCGCAAGATTCCCCTTCGACGAAGCAGACCGGTCCGGTGTTCTCATTAAGGACCGTAGCAGGACGCCGGCACTTAGAGCGTGTCCTTTGCACTCTTAGTACCGCTGCGTTCTGCTCCGAGCAAAAGCGGGTCCGCAATGAGAATACTGGATCGGTCTGCCCTCCGTCAAAGTCAATCTTTACTCAACTAGCTCCGGATCCTCACATACCTTCCACGGAAGCCCCCACTTATTCAGCGCATCCATGAACGGATCCGGATCGAACTCTTCCACATTGAACACGCCCGGGCGTCTCCATGTCCCGTTCATGACCAGCATGGCTCCGATCATCGCCGGAACTCCCGTCGTGTAAGCCACAGCCTGGGATTCCACCTCTTTGTAGCATTCCTGATGATCGCATACATTATAGATATACAGGTTCTTCTCTTTGCCGTCTTTCTTTCCTCTGAAGATACATCCGATATTTGTCTTTCCCTTTGTCCTCGGTCCCAGTGACGCGGGATCCGGAAGGAGGGTCTTTAAGAACTGGAGCGGAACGATCTGCTGCCCGTTGTACGTCACCGGCTCGATGGAAGTCATCCCCACATTCTCAAGGCATTTCAGATGGGTCAGATAGCTCTCGCCAAATGTCATGAAGAAACGGATCCTCTTGATCCCCGGGATGTTGATCGCCAGAGACTCGAGCTCCTCGTGGTGGAGCAGATACATATCTCTCGGTCCGATCTCCGGAAAATCATAGGTACGCTTGATCTCCATAGGCTTTGTCTCAACCCAGTGGCCGTCTTCCCAGTAAGAACCGTTGGCGGACACTTCCCGGATATTGATCTCCGGGTTGAAGTTCGTTGCAAACGGATAACCGTTGTCCCCTGCGTTGCAGTCCAGGATATCAATGTAGTTGATCTCGTCAAAGTAATGTTTGAGTGCGTATGCAGAGAAAACGCCAGTCACGCCCGGGTCGAACCCGCTTCCCAGAAGAGCGGTCAGCCCAGCCTTTTCAAAGCGCTCCCTGTACTCCCACTGCCATTTGTACTCAAATTTCGCCGTGTCCTCCGGCTCATAGTTCGCCGTATCGATGTAGTGTACGCCCGCCGCCAGACAGCACTCCATGATCAGAAGGTCCTGATAAGGCAGTGCAAGGTTCAGCACCACGTCCGGCTTCTCCTGGCGGATCAGTTCTGTCAGGACCGCCGTGTCATCTGCGTCCACCTGCGCAGTCTTGATCTTCGTCTTTGTCTTCCCTTCCAGTTTCGCTTTCAGGGCATCGCATTTTGACACTGTCCTGCTGGCGATCACCACCTCAGAAAAGACATCGCTGTTCTGACAGCATTTGTGTACCGCCACACTACCTACTCCTCCGCATCCAATGATCATGATCTTTCCCATTTTCATCTTCTCCTTTCGTTTATCCGATGTATCTGATTGTTTTTATTATAGCACTTATCCTGTTTGTCCGTTCTCTCTGTTCACAATGGCGGTCAGCATTTCCCGGATGATCTTGCACGCCACAGCCGTGGACGCTCCCGTGGGATCGCATGGCGGGCACAGTTCATTCACATCGCAGCCGATCAGGTTTACCCTGCCGCACACATTTGTGACCGCCCTCATCAGTGTCAGGAAATCAACTCCTCCCGGCTCCGGGGTCCCTGTCCCCGGAAACACGGACGGATCCATCACGTCCAGATCCACTGTGAAATACACAGGGGCATCTCCCACACTCTCCAGCACCGCCTCCAGATCATCCAGAACGAACGGATGAAAATCTGTATGTCCGCTCTTCGCCCAGTCGAATTCGTACTTTTCTCCCGACCGGATCCCAAGCTGATGGATCCTGCCGTCGCCCAGCAGTTCCCAGCACCGCCTGATCACGCAGGCATGGGACAGTTCCACACCGAGATAGTCCGTCCGAAGGTCCGTGTGCGCATCAAAATGGATGATGTGCATATCCGGATACTTCTGCGCCGCCGCACGGACAGCCCCCAGTGTCACCAGATGCTCCCCGCCGATCATGAACGGCAGTTTTCCATCCTGCAGGATCTTCTCCGCAGTCTCCCGGATCTGCTCCAGTACGATCCCGGGATCTCCGATCGCCAGTTCCAGGTCCCCGCAGTCGTACACAGTCCCTTCCGTCAGTTCCAGATCCTGATAGGGACTGTAAGTCTCCAGCCCGTAAGAATCATTGCGGACCGCCTGTCCCGCAAACCGGGTTCCCGGGCGGAACGAAGTGGTCGAGTCAAACGGGGCTCCGTAGATGACCACCCGCGCCTCATCATATCCCGCATCGCAGCCTATGTAATTCACAACATTTTTCCACATTTTTCTATCTTCCATCTCTTTTTTCCACATCCTCCAGAAGTTCTTCCACATAGGCGGGCAGGGCGAACACTCCTGCATGAAGCCTGGGTTCATAATATTTTGTATGGATCCCCTTCAGCTTCCAGCCCACTTTGTCCAGGTCGTCCAGCGGATGATATTTCTTTGAGGCAAAGCCGAACAGCCAGTGTCCCGACGGATATGACGGGATATGCGCCTGGTACACCCTGCAGATCGGAAATGTCTCCAGGATCCTCCGGTGCATCCGCTGGCACTGGAACGCCTCCTCCGTGTAGAAGGGGCTTTCATTCTGGTTGATCATGATACCATCCTCGTGGAGCGCATTGTAACAGTTCCCATAGAATTCCTTTGTAAAGAGCCCCTCTCCCGCGCCGAAGGGATTCGGCGAATCAATGATGATCAGGTCGTAGGCGTCTCCCTTGGACCGGATGAAACGAAGCCCGTCCTCATGATAGATCGTCACCCGCTCATCCGTCAGGCTGCCCGTGATCTCCGGGATATATTTCCTGCACACTTCCACCAGAAGCGGATCCGGCTCCACCACATCGATCATCTCTATGTTATCGTATTTGATCAGCTCCCGGACCACACCTCCGTCGCCCCCGCCGACGACCAGCACTTCCTTCACATCCGGATGCACAGCCATGGGCACGTGGGCGATCATCTCATGATAGATAAACTCGTCCCTTTCCGTCAGCATCAGGTCCCCGTCCACAACAAGGATCTTCCCAAAGTCCTTCGACTCAAGGACGTCGATCCTCTGCACCTCGCTCTGGGCGCTGAAAAGCTGTTCCTCGATCTTGATGGACAGCTTCACGCCGTCTGTATGCATATCGGAAAACCACATTTCCATCTGTCTTCACCTCTTTCTATATCCTGTTCCGAACTCCGGATTCTGTCTGCTCACAGTATCTCTCGTCTCTATTTTACAATATTCGGACAAACGATATTTTATCTCTTCGTCATTTTAGATCAGTACGTTCAGCCGCTCGATCCGCTCGTCCTCCGGTCCGGTCATGGAGCAGCCCTTTTCTTTTGCATATACAATATAGTTGATGATCTCGTCCGTCACTTCCTCCCCCGGAGCAAGCACCGGGATCCCCGGCGGATAGCACATCACAAACTCACTGCAGACCCTCCCTGCCGTCTCTTCCAGCGGCAGAGATTCCTTTCTGGCATAGAAGGAATCCTGGGGCGTCATGACTACCTTCGGAGAAATATACTCCTGGCTGAGCATTCCCGCCTTGTCCTTCTTGTACCGCCGCTTCAGGTCAGCCAGAGCTGTCACGAGGCGCTCCACCTCCCGGATCCGGTCGCCGATGGACAGATAGGCAAGGATATTTCCCAGATCTCCGAACTCGATCTGTATGTCATACTCATCTCTTAAGATGTCATACACCTCGATCCCTGCCAGCCCGATATCCAGCGTATGGATAGACAGCTTCGTGGGGTCGAAGTCATAGACACTGTCCCCGTTGATCATCTCACGTCCGAACGCATAATAATCCCCTATCTTGTTGATCTCTTCCCTCGCATAATCCGCAAGCGCTGTCACCGCCCGAAAAGACTCCTCTCCCCGCAGCGCCAGGTTCCTCCGGGAGATATCAAGGCTGGACAGGAGCAGATAAGACCCGCTGGTCGTCTGGGTCAGGTTGATGATCTGCCGGATATGCCCCGGGTTCACGTCTTTTCCTGTCAAGAGGAAGGAACTCTGGGTCAGGCTCCCTCCCGACTTGTGCATGCTCACGGAAGCGATGTCCGCTCCCGCCGCCATGGCAGAGACCGGAAGGTCTTTTCCAAAATAGAAATGAGTCCCGTGAGCTTCATCCGCAAGGACCAGCATCCCTTTTTCATGCGCCGCCTTCACGATCGCCCTGAGGTCGGAACAGATGCCGTAATAAGTAGGATTATTGACCAGGACCGCCACCGCGTCCGGATTCTTCTCGATCGCTTCCAGGACATCGTCCCGCTTCATTCCCAGCGCGATCCCCAGCCTCTGGTCCACATCCGGGTTTACATACACCGGCTTCGCCCCGCACAGCACCAGAGCGTTGATCGCACTCCGGTGTACATTCCTGGGCATGATGATCTTGTCATTTTTCTTACAGCAGGACAGGATCATGGACTGGACTGCCGACGTGGTGCCGCCGACCATGAGAAATGCGTGGTCCGCTCCGAACGCGTCCGCCGCCAGCTCCTCCGCCTCTTTGATCACGGAGACCGGGTGGCACAGATTGTCCAGAGGCTTCATGGAATTCACGTCAATGCTGACGCACCTCTCCCCTAGAAGCTGCACCAGCTCCGGATTCCCCCTTCCGTGCTTGTGTCCCGGAACATCAAAGGGGACCACCCTGTTCCTGCGGAACCGTTCCAGCGCCTCGTAGATGGGCGCTCTTTTCTGTGATAACTTATCCATGACAACCTCCCTCAGTTACTGGTGCCTTTCCTATAGGATGAGATTGGAGCAAAAGCCCCCCTGTGATGCCTGCGGATCGTTCCATTCTGCGCACTCACACAGTCTCCCTGACATCATAGAATAAATAAAGACACAGGTCCGGGGCATGCGCACCCAGCCTGTGTCTTGTCATCACGTTATATCTTATTCGAAAGAAACTTCTTTTGTTCTCGTTCTTACAGATAAAACAGATATTGGGGTTAGAGTCTATATAGCAAATATTTTTACTTTTACTACTCTTATTGACCGTTTCACAAGTTGCGTATGCGTATCATGCACACCGGTTATAAAGTAACCAACTTATAAAATTTGAGCTTCTAACTCAATCAATAATGCAGCTTTTGCGCCGCGTAAAATATTTGCATGGAGAACTTTCCTGATATCTGCTTTCCATACGTTAGTATGGTAACATAATGGTCCGGTAATTTCAAGAAATTTATAAAATCAGTTTACTTACTGTCCACCTCAGCTTTTCCCGCTGATCCCGTCCTGCCATATGCCCGCGGGAAGCGGATGTTCACCCGGAACAGGTCCCCGTCCAGATAAAGTTCGAATTCTCCGCCCTGCATCTGCACCAGACTCTTGGCGATGGACAGCCCCAGTCCGCTTCCTTCCGTGCTCCTGGAGATATCCCCGCGGATAAAACGCTCCGTCAGCTCATCCGCTGTGATATTGAGCTGCTGTTCTGAGACATTTTTCAGGGTAAAGCTTACTGTGTCCTCTGTCACCGACATATCAGCATATACCCTGGTCCCGGGCATGGCGTATTTTGCCGCGTTCCCGAAGATATTTTCCAGGACCCGCCACATCCTCCTTCCGTCCACATGGATCACCGCCGGTTCCTCCGGGATGTTCAGCACGACCGTCAGGTTCCTTGCCTCGAACTTCTCCGCCATCTCCCCTTCCGTCTGCTGCACCAGTTCCCTCAGATCCATATCCATACATTCCAGAGAAATGTTTCCGCTGCTCACCTTTGATGCCTCGACCACATCCTCGGTCAGAGTCTTGAGCCGCTGCGCTTTTGCCTCCAGGATATCCAGATATCCCTGAATCTTCGGATCGTTGATATTAGACCGTTTCAGGATATCCACATAATTGATGATAGACGTCAGGGGCGTCTTGATGTCGTGGGATACGTTGGTGATCAGATCTGTCTTCAGCCGTTCGTTTCTCATCCCTTCCTCTACCGCCTTGTTCAGCCCGCTTCCGATATCGTTGATCTTCTCTGCCAGGTCCCGGTTCGCGCCGCTCAGACCGGCAAGGGATATCTGATAGCTCATATTGCCGGAAGCGATCTCTTCAATGCCTTTTTTCAGCCGGTTCTTTGCGATCACATTGCTCAGCACCAGATAGATCACCGCAATATCCGCGGCCAGCAGGACAAGTGCGAACAACGGCGCGCCGTCGGATGCCAGGGCAAACCACTGCAGGATGACAAACACTCCGAGTATGATCCCCACTCTCGCTGTGGCAGAACGCTCCCGGAACACTGTTGCCCCGAAATAGATAAACGCCCGGCAGACGCTGTCCTCCCACAGACGTCTCCCCTTTATCCGCCTGACCAGACTGATATAGCCGGCGAAAAAGCAGCTGAATGTAAACACACCGTATACAAACAATCCCGCCGTGTCAAACAGATCATAGCTCTGCGTAAACATCCCTGTGTCATAATATAACGGATAAAGATAAGTACCCGTCTCATAGGTGAGCGTTTCAGATATACTGACGTTGATCCCGCTCCAGGTCATGGCGAAAAGCCCGGTTCCCGCAGCCCATATGAAGATGACCAGAGCCGCAGCGATTTCCGTCTTCCAGCGGTCGAATGCCGTCAGATGAAGTTTCTCGTCCCCCGCTCTTCTCCCGGCTGTCAGTGTCAGCCATACCAGGCATACAAGAAAGGCGGCTGCGGCGATCACTGATATGACAAGAGAATTCCTGATATATGGGACATTCGTGTCATATGCCTGTTTTCCTTCATAAAACTGATCCTGTATCGGGAATTTTGTGTCTACAGCCACCGCAAAGATACTGTTGAAATTTCTCCTGTCTTCGTAGGTACGGACCGCGTCCCACTCGTTCGCCTCGGAGATCGTCATATTTGTCTGAAAATCTCTCAGTTTAGGGTACACGACCATATATTTGACGGAATCTCCTTCTTTCATCTTCTCGATATTCTCTTCTGCTTCCGCAAAATCTTCATACTCGCTCCGGTTTGTGACGACCCGTTTTGTCTCTTCATTGATATACAGATAAGTAAGGTTTGTGTTCCCTTCTGCAAGATAATCCCATCCGCTGTTATACGTCTGCAGATCTGAATAAAGACTGCTCAGCGCATACGTGATATTTTCATAAATGATGGTAAGTTTCCCGTTCAGCCTGGGATTCTCATTTACAGCCTGGAGCAGATTGCTCCCGCCTTCAGGCGCATATTTTTCCTTCAGTGATTCTCCGAAATTCCAGCAGTCTGTATACTGCAGTCCTCCCTCTTTATCAACGATACGGAAGTCATACTGCCCCGGCGTGGTGTACGCGCCTTCTTCCAGAAGATCCAGGATCGTCCCCTGGTCCGTATCCTCTGCCTCAAATGCGAGCTGACCTGTCTCAAACATTGTCAGAAAATCACTGAGGTAATAGTAATAGTAGCTCCCGTCCGGTCTCTCGCAGACGATCACGCCGTTTTCATCGTAAATGTCCCCTTCACCGCTGACATAGTCCTCGCTCCAGCTTTCCAGTTCTTCCAGTGTGTATGCGATCCCGGAAACATTTTCCCCGCTGACGCCTCCGCTCCCCTGCTTGTCATATTCCATGATGTCGATCACTTTATCCGGATTATAGGCTCCGTCCGTCTCAAAAAGATTCTCAAGACGCATCTGGTTCATGATCTCCATCATCACATTTTCCACCTGCATATTGAAATCTTCCGAGTCTTCAAAAGACTGGTCCGTCATCCCCCACAGTTCTGCCGGATTCGCAGTCCCCGCGATCGTCAGCGCGCCGAAAAGATTGGTCACAAAAACCGCGCCGCTCAGCACTGCCAGCACAAGAAGAACAGCTTTCGTCACTGTCTTTTTATACCATCTGTTCATAGATCTCCCTTCATCTCTCCCATTATTTTTCTCTATATCCCGACCGTTCCATCCGGCATCTCCTCTACATCTTCTCGATCTTATAGCCTACGCCCCACACGACCTTCAGATATCTGGGGTCTTTCGGATTGATCTCGATCTTTTCCCGGATATGCCGGATATGCACAGCAACTGTGTTGTCTGCTCCGATCGCCTCTTCATTCCAGATCGACTCATAGATCTGGTTTATCGAAAATACTCTCCCCTGGTTCTTCATGAGCAGGAGCAGGATGTTGTACTCAATGGGAGTCAGTTTCACCGGCTCACCGTCCACGGTCACTTCCTTCAGGTCGTCATTGATCCGAAGGCCTCCCACTTCATAGATCTTGTCCTTCCTGTCCTGCACCGTTCCGCCGAGCTGCGTATACCGGCGCAGCTGCGACTTCACCCGCGCCACCAGTTCCAGCGGATTGAAAGGCTTCGTCACGTAATCGTCCGCACCGATATTGAGTCCCAGTATCTTGTCCGCATCCTCGGACTTTGCCGAAAGGATGATGATGGGAATGCTGTTCTTCTCCCGGATCTTAAGGGTGGCTCTGATCCCGTCCAGCTTCGGCATCATGACGTCAATGATCAGCAGGTTCACGTCCTCCTTCTCAAGGACGCTGATGGCCTCGATCCCGTCATATGCCTTCAGGATATGGTATCCCTCTTGGCTGAGATATATCTCTATCGCGTCTACGATCTCTCTATCGTCGTCACATACTAAAATATTGTACATTTTCATCACCTCCCTTACAGTATATATGATAAGGG
>DWXK01000014.1 GCA_019119205.1 Candidatus Mediterraneibacter intestinavium | reverse complement strand
CAGGAAAAGCCACAGAGTTTATTATGTCGAATACAGACAAAACAGCTGTAGAAATAGAGTGGGAGTTGGATACTCCTGTTCGTGAAGATATATATGAATATATTGTAAATAACTGATGGAGGAATTGAATGAAAACAGTAAAAGTAGTTGCAGCAATTATAATACATAACAATCAGATTTTTGCAACTCAGCGCGGCTACGGAGATTTTAAAGACGGATGGGAATTTCCGGGAGGAAAAGTTGAACCAGGAGAAACACCTCAGCAGGCACTTGTTCGTGAGATAAAAGAAGAATTGGATACGGAGATTGAAGTTGGAGATTATCTTATGACCGTAGAGTATGATTATCCAAACTTTCATCTGTCTATGGATTGCTTTTTCTGTACGATTAATTCGGGAAATCTTGTTCTGAGAGAGCATGAGGCTGCAAAGTGGCTTACAGTTGAGACTTTGGATACAGTGGACTGGCTGCCGGCTGATCAGGGACTGGTCGAACAAATTAAAGATTATTTACTGAAAAGAAAATGTTAAAGGAGAGGTCTGAATGTTTTCTTCATTTTCAAGAAAGAAGAAAAAGCCCATAACAACCGCATACGACCCCTCAAAGATGCGTCCCGTCCTCCGCTGCAGTATCTGCACCGGAGAACAGGTGGCGGGATTCCTGCGGCTTGAAGACGGGAAGTTTGAGGAGGTTATGTTGATCCGCAATGTTGCGGATCTTCAGTCTTTTCGCGAGCAGTACGGGATTGTGGAAGATATTGAAAAGGTTTATTAGAAATAAAGAGGTTTACCATGCGGGAATATAAAGCAAAAGATATCCAGGATCTGACCATATATACAAAGACAATTCCGGCGCATCCGGTGTCTTTCAGTGACTTTCCATCTGAACTTCACCCGGATATCCGTTCATACCTGGTCTCTCATGATATTCCCCGGCTCTATACCCATCAGGCTGAGATGTTTGAGAAAGCGCAGGGTGGGGAGAATGTGGTGATCACCACGTCCACCGCGAGCGGAAAGACATTGAGCTTTCTGCTTCCGGTGCTGCAGGCGGTACTGGAAGAGCCCCTTACCCGGGCGGTCTTCGTCTATCCTACGAAAGCGCTCGCCGCAGACCAGTACCGGGCGCTCCAGCCGTTTCTTGAATATTTCGGAGAAGGGCGGATCTCGGCGGGAGTCTATGACGGAGATACGATGCAGGCGGAACGGAGCCGGATCCGGAAGAGTGCGAATATCATCCTGACCAACCCGGAGATGCTGAACGCGGCGTTTTTGCCGAACCACAGCAAATACGGGTTTGATTTTATTTTTACCAATTTAAGATATGTTGTCATAGATGAACTCCACAGCTACAGAGGGGCGTTTGGAACTCATCTTGCCAATATTTTCCGGAGGATGAAGAGGGTCTGCGGATATTACAGGTCAGAACCGCAGTTCCTGTGCAGTTCTGCTACGATCGCCAATCCGGTGGAACTTGCGGAGCGGATCTGCGGGAAAAACTTTGTTTTGATCGACCGGGACGGAGCTCCTGCGCCGGAGAAGGAATACCGGATCATTCAGCCGCCGGAGATCAAGGGGAGCAATGACAAGATTTATGGGAGGCATTCTGCATCTTCTGTGGCGGCGGACCTGATCCCGGAACTGGTGGAGGAGGACAGGCATTTCATCGCATTTGGGCGGAGCCGGAGGAATGTGGAAGTGGTCCTGAAGGAATCGCGTGACAAGCTGGATGCGGCAGGTTTTTTAAGCCGGGGAGAAAGCGGGAAGATCGCGGGATACCGTGGCGGCTATACGCCCTCGGAACGCAGGGAGATCGAGAGGAAGATGACGGAAGGAGAGCTGTCGGGGCTTGTCTCTACAAACGCGCTGGAACTGGGGATCGATATCGGCAGCTTGGATTCTGCGGTGGTCGTAGGATATCCGGGCACGAGAGCATCTTTCTGGCAGCAGGTCGGACGTGCAGGAAGGAGCGGGGGAGAGCGTAAGGGAAAAGACGGGAAGAAATGCATCAATTATCTGATACTTGAGAATCAGCCCTTTGATCAATATATTGCCGTGGATCCGGACTGGCTGTTTTCACAGGGAAGTGAGAACGCGATCGTGGATCCGGATAATCTGCTGATCGAACTGGCGCATATCCGGGCAGCGGCGGCGGAGATGCCCCTGTCTCTGGATGACATTGCCCTGTTCCCGGATCTGGGAGAGGTGATCCCGGTCCTTATGAATGCAGAGGAAGTAAAGAGTCTGGCGGGGCGTTTTGCCTGGGCGGGACCGGCGTTCCCGGCGGGGGATTACAGCCTCCGCAACATGGACAGGACCCGGTTTAAGCTGATCGTGAAGGATGAAGTAGAATTTGTGGATGGAAGAAGGCAGGCGAAGGGCGCCGGGCGGGAGGTCACGGAGATGGATGAATCCCAGGCGTACCATGAACTGCATCCCGGGGCGGTGTATATGCACGAGGGCGTGCTCTATGAAGTGCTGAAGCTGGATCTGGTCAGCCGGACCGCGGAGGCGGTGCCGTTTGAGGGAAACTATTATACGGTGCCGGCGGGAACGGAGGAGACAAGGATCCTGCAGGCATTTCATGAGGAAGAACTGGGGCGGACGAAGATCCGATTCGGTGATATCAATGTGAATGAAGTGATCTCCATGTACAAGAAGCTGCAGTTCCACAATCATCAGAACCTGGGATATGTAGAACTGAGCCGGTCTCTTCAGAAGGATTATGATACAGAGAGTGTCTGGATCGAGATCCCGGAAAATGTGGTGGAAGTCTACCGCAGCCTGCTCGTGCCGAACCGGAACGGAGAACTGGTACTCAATGATCATTTTGAAGGCATCTGTTACGCGCTGAAAAATGCGGCGATGATGACTACCATGACGGAGCGGGACGACATTGATGCGGTGATCTCCAACAATGCGGTCATCCCGGACGGACACAGAGAGCAGGCGGTCGCTCTTTATATCTACGACAAATATGAGGGCGGGCTGGGATATTCGGAGAAGATTTATGAGGTCATGCATCAGGTCATAGACAATGCGGTCCGCATGGTGACAGGCTGTTCATGCGAAAGCGGATGTCCTGCGTGCGTCGGAGACTACAGCCTGGATAAGAAGATGGTGCTTTGGGGCCTGAAAAATCTTCTGGAAGAGAGCCAGCCGCCGGAGTTTGAAGGGAAACTGATCGAAGAATCCCGTCCGTTTATTCAGAAAGGATTTTCTTTCTATAGTCTCCCGAAAGAGTGGGATGCATTTTGTGACAGTGTGGTGCAGAACGGGGAGAGCGGCGGCGCTTTCCTGAGGACCGTGGAGCAGGTTGAGACAGAGGGACACCGGCTGATCCTGACGGTGGGCAATACATTCTATGAGGAATGGCTGATGGATCCGGACAATCTGCGCGGGCTGGAGAACACGCTCAGGTATCATGCGATATGCCCGGGAGATATGCGGATTGAGGTCCGTGTTGTGGAAAACCGGGAGAAAACGGAGAAGGTCCGTGAAAAACTCAGGAGAAGATATGACGGGCTGCTTTCATAGTGGAGCAAAATTCAGGAAAGATAGGAAGGACTGTCTTCGTAGTGGAGCAAAACGATGGTAAGTCAGTGTGAGAGATCTCAGGAGACTGCTTTCGGGAGAGGAAATGGACAGGAGAAGGCAGATCGGAGGCGTTAAAGAGATGACAGGAGAGAGGGAAAAACAGATCCGGCTAAATCAATATCAGAGGGCGGCTGTGCTGGATGAGAGTCCTGCGTGCGTGGTGAATGCCAATGTGGGGAGCGGAAAGACCACCGTGCTGATCGAGAAGATCCTGTATCTGCATCTGGAAAGAAAAGTGCCGCTGGAGGATATGGTCGTTCTGACCTTTACAAACAAGGCGGCGGATGAGATCACGGAGCGGCTACTGCGTCGTGAGCCCGGCATAACACCGGAGCAGGTGCAGGGATTCGGAACATTTCACAGTGTGGCGCTCCGTCTTCTGAAGAACCGCCTGCCTGTGGAGGCAGCGGGATGGACGGAAGAGTTTACGGTCATGGATCCGGATGAGGAGCTGGAACTGGCGCTGGACATCATCTCGGAGCGCGGGCTCAAAGTGAAGTATAAAAATCGTCTGAAAAAGCGGATAGAGCAGGAGTATCAGCAGTACCTGGGAGGAAAGACAGAGACCAGGTATAAGGATGATCTGTTTCTGCTCTATCCGCTTTTGGAGGAGGAGAAGAAACGGCAGAATAAGATGGCTTTTGCAGATCTGCTGAGAGTGAGCGCGAAACTGCTGCGGGATATCGGCGGGCAGAGTGAGGCTGCAGATAGAAGCGGGAAGAGCGGATGGCATCCGGAATGGGTCATCGTGGATGAAGTCCAGGACAGCGACAGGCTGCAGCTGGAGTTCCTGGAGGCACTGTGCAGCTCCGGCGGCCGGTCGCAGGCGGGAGGAGCGGAGGTGAGACTCTTTGCGGTCGGAGACCCGAATCAGGTGATCTACAGCTGGCGGGGAACCGGCGAGAATATGTTTTTCCTGTTGAAACACAGGTTTGGAGCGAAAGAACTGACGCTTCCGGTGAACTATCGTTCTAATGCGTCCATCCTGGAAGCGGCGAACCGTTTCATTCAGTTTGGAGACCGGATACAGGGCAGCAGGGAAGAAGCGGGAAAGATCATCGTGAAGAACCATTACGATCCGTTTCAGGAGGCGGAGTATCTGGCGGAGCGGATCCGGGCGATCCACAAGAGAGGGAAGCCATATAGCGGGATCGCGGTGTTTTACCGCCTGCAGAGACAATCTGAGATCCTGGCGAAAGTGTTTGAACGTCAGGGAATCCCATATGAGATCTCGGTGAAGAAGACGCTGAAGGATATGGCGGTATTGAACTGGTTCCTGAAAGTATTGCGTTTCTCTGTAAATACTTCAGATATCCAGATAGCAGTGCAGGTCCTGGCAGATCCGCAGTACGGAGAGAAATGTACAAAAAAGAAAGCAAAGAGCATTGTCGGGGGAGGACAGACGGCAGAGGCGGGGAAGAAGAAAGAGAGCGGTGCGGAAAAGTTAATCCGGAAGATGAGAGAGTTCCAAGAGTGCTTTTCGCGCGTTGGAGGGGAGGAAGTGGAGTTCCCTTCGGCAGAAGGTATCTTTCAATATTTTGGGCTTCGGGAGGCGCTTCATCCCTCCTCCGGACAATACGCGGAGGACGAACAGGCTGTGCTGGAGTTTCTTAGGAGGATGTGCACGGCGTGCTGCGGTAAAGGCGGGTTTGTTGAGAATGTGCGGGCATTCCTCAACAGTTCGGCTCTCTATGGAATGAAGATGGATGCAGGAGAAAGAGCGCCGGTCGGAGAAATGGAGCATCCGGCAGAGACGGATAATGCTGTGGATGGCACAGTGAAACTGATGACTCTTCATGCTTCGAAAGGTCTGGAATTTGATACGGTATTTCTGGTCGGGCTGAACCAGGGGCTGATCCCGCTTCGGTGTCAGAGCTTTGAACAAGAGGAAGAAGAGCGGCGCCTGTTTTTTGTGGGGATCACCAGAGCGAAGAACGGGCTGGAACTGTCCTGGTACACCAGCCCCGGTGAGCAGGGAGTCCTTGGCGAGCCCAGCCGGTATCTGAAGATGATCCCGCCCCATCTGCTGGAGAGAGAGGATATCCGGAGCGAGGAGGAGAAGCGTCAGGGACTTCAGCAGATGCGCAGGGAAGTGCAGGAACAGATCCGGCGGAAGAGAGAAGCTGGGGAACAGACCGTTGAAGAGCAATGGAAAGCTGTGGAGGAAGAGAACGCTATAGAGGAACAGAAGGGCAAAGGAGAACAGACGCCGGATGTCCGGCTTCGGGAGCGCGTGCGCCATAGAAAATATGGTGAGGGGATCCTTGTATCAGAGGATGATATGATGATAGAAGCGGAATTTCCCGGATACGGAAGGAAACAGTTCCTGAAAGCCTTCGGGGAAGTGGAGCGGATCTGAGCCGGACTGTCGGACTGTCCCTGCGATCACCGCAGGAACAGATCGATCACATGGAGGACGCCGTCTTCATCATTAGAATAAGTGATGAAGTCGGCGGCTTCTTTTACGACCGGCTGGGCATTCGCCATGGCAACTCCAAGCCCGGCATATTCGATCATGGACAGATCGTTGAAGCCGTCCCCGCAGCAGACCATCTGGTCCGCGTTGAGGCGCAGGGTGTCGAGGAGTTTCCGGAGGGAGTATGCCTTATCGATATTCTGGGGCATGATCTCCAGAAAGTAAGGTTCGGATTTATAAATATTCAGGAGACCGTGATACTGCTTTTTCAGATCTTCCATCAGAATGTCAAGGGTAGCAGGATCTCCGGGGACCAGCAGCTTGTTCACGGGAAAGGTGAGCGCTGACGGAAAATCATCCACAGCACGTACCGCCATGCGGTTGATGGCGGATTCTTTTTCTGTGTACTGATTCGGGCGGATACCTGAGAGGATATCAGAGTCCGCGTAGGTAATGATATCCACATCCGGATAGGTGCGGACTGTCTCAAACACCGGGCGGATGACTGCCGGTGAGAGAGCGCGGTCGTAGACGATCTCTCCGGTGGAACAGCAGGTGATGCGCGCTCCGTTGAAGGAGAGCATATATCCTCCGTATTCGTCCATGTGGAGATGTTTTGCAAGCGGCGCGACTCCGTTGATCGGGCGTCCGCTGGCAAGGACGACGATGCGTCCGGCTTTCTGTATCTCGATCAGAGCCTGTCTTGTGGGCTCGGTGATCTCCTTTCTGGAATTTGTCAACGTACCGTCCAGATCGAGTACGAGTACCTGATATTTCATAAAAATCCTCCTGAGATACAAGTCTTACATATCCTGAAGCTTTGCGACGATCTTTGCAAAATCCATACCGTGAGATGCCTTGACAAGGATCGTGTCTTTTTCTTTCAGTATCCGGCCGGCATCCTTAAAGAAATCGTCTTTTGTGGCGAATTCGCAGATCTCTATCTGAGAGGGGCTTGAGTTTTCCCTGGCTCCCCGAGCGATCTCTGCAGAGAGTTTGCCGATACAGATGAGTACGTTAATGCCGCAGTCCGCTGCGTATTTTCCGGTATCGTAATGCATCTGCGGTCCGTCTTCGCCCAGCTCGAACATATCGCCGAGAATAGCGACAGTACGGGTGCCTGCATTCGAGAGAACGGCAATGGAAGCTTTCATGGAAGCCGGATTGGCATTGTAGCAGTCATCAATGACAGTATAGTGTTCCGTCTCAATCAGGTTGTTGCGCCCGGCGATGGGGACGAGTTTTTCGATCCCCCGGCGAATCTCGTCGGAATCCATGCCGAGGGCAGTCCCGACGGCAATGCCCGCGAGTGCATTGTACACCATATGATCTCCCGGAATAGAGATATGTGCCTCGAACTGCTCTGCCGGAGTGATGAATTCTGCTGTTGTCCCGCGCAGGCCCATATTTCTGATGGCGCCGGTGTGATAGGGGCAGGATGGATCAAGCCCGAAATAGATCGGGGAGATGCCGTTCTGCGGGACAAATCCACGCAGCTTATCATCACCCCCGTTCAGGATGATGGTACCATCCGGATCCATATAGTCAAACATCTCTGTTTTTGCTTTTAATATCCCGTCCCGGGATCCGAGGTTCTCGATATGTGCCACGCCAATGTTTGTGATGACGCAGATATCCGGGCGGGCGACTTTCGCAAGGCGGGACATCTCGCCGAAATTGCTGATGCCCATCTCCAGGACTGCGATCTCATGCTCCTCGCGGAGGTTGAAGACTGTCAGGGGCAGTCCGATCTCATTGTTGAAGTTTCCTTCTGTCTTGAGGACATTATACTTTTCGCTCAGGACAGAGGCGATCATCTCTTTGGTGCTGGTCTTTCCCACGCTGCCGGAGATCCCGACGACCTTGATGTCGAGAGACCTCCGATAGTGTTCTGCAATATCTTTTAACGCCTGCTCACAGGAATCCACCTTTATGTAAGGATATGGAACATCGCCAAGATCCTGTTCGGAAACTGCGCAGAGCGCGCCTTTTTCCATGACCTGGGGAATGAAGGAATGTCCGTCCACACGGGCTCCCCTGATGGCGATGAACAGGCTGTCTTTCTGCACCTTACGGCTGTCAATGACGACGCTGGAGACCTCCCGGGAAGCGTTTGCGGAGATCTCGGAAGTATCTCCACAGAGGATGCCGCGGCAGGAATCTGCGATTTTTTGTAATGACATATTTTTCATAAGTCATAAAATCCTTTCTATTATTACTTTAGAAACGCTTGCTGTCATGCTGAAGATCTTTGCTGACCGGGGAACAGCCCATGTGGAGTGTTCCGCCGGGGGACCTACTGATATCTTGCTTCAAATGATTTCCGGATGATCAGTTCACACAGATCGCCGTATTCGATCCCTGCAACTTTTGCCTCCTTCGGGAGCAGGCTCGCCGCAGTCATGCCCGGCAGAGTGTTCATTTCCAGACAGTAGAGATTTCCATCTTTATCGAGGAGAAAATCTGCACGGCTGTACACGTTCAGCTTCAGAGCATGATATGCTTTTACTGTGAGTTCTTTCATGCGCTCGGAGATCTCGTCGCTGATATCAGCGGGGCATACTTCTTCTGTCGCACCGTCCTGATATTTGTTCGCATAATCGAAAAAGCCTTTTTTCGGGATGATCTCAATTGGAGGGAGAGCTTCGCCGTCGATGATACCGCAGGCAAATTCGCGCCCTTTGATATAAGTTTCGATGACAACTTCATCCTCATACTGGAAGGATCTTTCCAGAGCATCGAGATATTCTTCTTCGGTGTTTACGATATAAACACCGATGCTTGAGCCGCCGGAACATGGTTTCACGACAACAGGAAGGGAGAGGCCGAGAGCTGTCAGTGAGCGGTCCGCAGCATTTTTGTGGAGGCATACTCCGTCAGGGGTGGATACGCCCGACTGCAGGAATACCTGTTTGGTGAAGCCCTTATCCATTGCTACAGCGCAGCCCAGAGAGTCGGGACCGGTATACCGGATGCCGAGCAGGTCGAATGTGGCCTGGAGCTTTCCGTTTTCACCCTCTCCGCCATGGAGCCCCAGGAATGTGATATCCGCCATGCGGCACAGCTCGATGACATTGGGACCAAGGAAACAGTCGGACTGATCCGGGCGTGACGCCTTGACAGCAGCGAGGTCCGGTTCTTCTGTGCTGATGTTTTTGGCGATCTCAAGACCGTGGCCCGGAAGGGTGAAGACATCCTCCAGGTTTTCGGGCGGATTCTCCAGGCCCAGAAATACATCCAGGAGATATGCATCATGTCCTTTTTCAAGCAGCGTCCGGCAGATCCCGGCTGCGGAAGAAAGGGAAACGTCGCGTTCTGTGCTGAGTCCTCCGGCTAAAACGATAATTTTCATGGTATTTATACTCCTTTATTTTGAATTTGTAGTTTTTGCTCATGCTGACGGGCACCCGATGCGCGGATGCCCGTCATGAGATCATGACCTTTACTGCATGATCCAGATCAGATATTTACATTGTTCAGCAGCGCGGTCTTGGTGTCGTAGAGTTTCTGGGAAAGGTCTACATAAACTTTATGAGGATTGAAGAGACGTTTTGTCTCATCCCAGAGAGTCTCTTTTTCCTGCCGGCAGAACTCTGCGATCTCTGTGACGGTTGGAGACTGATATTTGCATTCGCCGCGGATAAAGACAGGTTTTAGGATCTCTTTCATAGTGTAGGTGCCGCCTTCGAGACGGGTCTTTTTCCAGGTAGCGTTCGGATCGAAGAGGAGCAGGTCTTTGGAAGTGTCATATTCCTCATCGACAAAGCAGATAAGATCTGCCCGCATCTTTCCGGTCTCTTTGTCATAGATCCTGTAGATCGTCTTATTTCCAGGATTGGTGATCTTTTCCACGTTTTCGGAGATCTTGATCTTCGGGACAAACTCGCCCTGCTCGTTCTGGATCGCGGCGAGTTTGTATACACCGCCAAAGGACGGACAGTCCTTGGAGGTGATCAGGTTGGTGCCGACTCCCCAGGAAGTGATCGCTGCGCCCTGGATCTTCAGGTCGTTGATCAGGAATTCATCCAGGTCGTTTGATGCGGCGATGACCGCGTCGGTGAAGCCTGCGTCATCGAGCATCTTCCTTGCTTTTTTGGACAGATAGGCAAGGTCGCCGGAATCAAGCCGGATGCCGTAGCTCTTTGGGTGGATGCCGGCTTCCCTCATCTCTTTAAACACACGGATGGCGTTGGGAACGCCGGATTTCAGTGTGTCGTAAGTATCGACGAGGAGTGTGCAGGCGTTCGGATAGAGACGGGCGTACTCCTTGAACGCTGTATATTCATCTTTAAAGCTCATGATCCAGCTGTGTGCGTGTGTTCCCAGGACAGGGACATCAAACATCTCGCCGGCGAGTACATTGGACGTACCGACACATCCGCCGATCACCGCGGCTCTGGCGCCGTAAAGTCCGGCGTCCGGTCCCTGTGCGCGCCGAAGACCGAATTCCATGACGCCGTCCCCCTTTGCTGCGTGGACAACGCGGGAGGCTTTCGTCGCGATCAGGCACTGGTGATTGATGATGGTCAGGATCGCGGTCTCCACGAGCTGGGCCTCCATGATCGGAGCTACAACCTTGATCAAAGGTTCGCGCGGAAAGATCACGGTCCCTTCCGGGATCGCATAAATATCTCCGCTGAAATGGAACCCGCTTAAATAATGAAGAAAGTCTTCGCTGAAGATCCCGAGTCCTCTCAGATAATCCACGTCTTCGTAGGAAAAGTTCAGGTTTTTGATATAATCGATGACCTGATCGAGTCCCGCCATGATAGAATAACCGCCTTTGTTCGGATTCTCCCGAAAGAACATGTCGAAGATGACGGTCTCATTTTCCTGGGTTTCAAAGTAGCCCTGCATCATCGTCAGTTCATACAGATCTGTCAGCAGGGTGAGATTCTGTGCACTCATATTTTTTCCCTCTTTTCATTTGCTCGCTCCTGCACAAAGCGCCGGGTAAGGCGGCATCTGTGCGGGCTGAAACATTTGAGTGTCTTTTGTCGCCGGTAAACGGCTGTGATTTGCGATTTTCTTTTGAATTATACCATGGTCACCCCGAATTAACAAGGAAAGCGCCGAGGAAGATATTTTAATTGTGAAAAGAGGTGATTTTTAATAAAATGTGGATATCCTATAAGAAAATATCATATCGGGAAAGGAAGATAAAGCGATGGAGAAAAAATACCTGATAATAAAACAAGATATGCTTGATGAGTTCATGTTATACCTTACAGAGAGGGAAAACGCGGAAGCGACGAAATTGAAATATTCTTCGGATATAAAAATTTTTATTAGATTTCTGGGTGAGAAAAAGGAAGTAGATAAAGAAACTTTAGTGAAATACAAGCAGTGGCTTTCAGAAAACTATGCTGTCGCCAGTGCCAATTCGATGATTGCTTCGTTAAACCAGTTCCTAATCTGTTTTGATGCCGGAAGATTAAAACTCCGCCAGTTTAAAGTACAGAGAAGCTGTTTCCGTTCAGAAGAAAAAGAACTTTCGAAAAAGGAATATCAAAGGCTGCTGCAGGCAGCTGTGAAACAGGGGCGGGAGCAGACGGCTATGATCATCGAAACAATAGCGGCTACGGGGATCCGGGTGGGAGAACTGAAGTTTTTTACTACGTCTGCTGTACGGAAAGGGAAATTAGAGGTCAGAAATAAAGGTAAGCATAGAGTTATTATAATACCTGGAAAGTTAAAAAAGAAACTTATATGTTACATTGCAAAATATAAAATACAAGAAGGGGCTATATTTGTCACGCGCGGAGGAAAGCCAAAGGACAGAAGTAATATATGGAAAGAACTCAAAAAGCTTGCAGAGGATGCAAAAGTAGATCGGGAAAAAATATTTCCGCACAATCTGAGACATCTGTTTGCCAGAGCGTTTTATTCCGCGACAAAAGATATCATAGGA
>DWXK01000104.1 GCA_019119205.1 Candidatus Mediterraneibacter intestinavium | reverse complement strand
AGATCTCTTTCACTGCACCTGTCGCAAGTCCGATCTGGTTTCCATATGAACTGTAACCGTGCGCCGCCTCACGCACCAGTTTTTTCTGCGGAAGCTTACCTTTCAGCGTATCTTTCGCAGACACAGTCGGGTCTGCCGCACCGGTCACGCGCATTGCCTGATATACATATGTCCTTCCGGAGAGCGGATCACGGATCGCTCCTCCAAGGCAGGTGGCAGCCCCTCCAAACGGTTCGATCTCAGTCGGATGGTTATGCGTCTCATTCTTAAAGTTGATCAGCCACTCTTCCTCCACGCCGTCCACCTTGATCGGCACCACGATGCTGCACGCATTGATCTCGTCAGACTCCTCCTGATCGGCAAGTTTCCCTTCCTTTTTCAGACGGCGCATAGCCATGAGAGCAAGATCCATCAGACATACAAACTTATCATCTCTTCCTGCAAAGATCTCATCATGGTCTTTGCGGTACTGCTCATATGTCGCCACGATCGGTTCTCTGTAATCCCCCTCGTCAAAAAGGATCTCTTTTAACTCTGTAGAAAATGTAGTGTGACGGCAGTGGTCTGACCAGTATGTATCCAGCACACGGATCTCTGTCATCGTCGGATCCCTGTGTTCTTCATCACGAAAATAATTCTGGATATGGAGAAAATCTTTAAAAGTCATAGCAAGGCCAAAAGAATCATAAAGCCCTCTGAATTCCTCTTCGCCCATCTCTGTGAATCCGTCAAGGACCTTCACATCCTCCGGTTCATCAAAGACCGTCACCAGTGTCTCCGGCTTCTCCTCTGCTGCTTCTCTCGAATCAACCGGGTTGATGCAGTGATTCTTGATCATCTGGAATTCTTCCTCTGTGATCTCGCCTTCCACCACATAAGTCACTGCTGTACGGATGACCGGCTCCTCATCCTCCCTGATAAAACGGATACACTGTTCCGCGGAATCCGCACGCTGATCGAACTGTCCCGGCAGGAACTCAACAGAAAAAGCCCTGTCCCCTTCATTCATCGGGAATTCCTCTTTATAAAGGATGTCCACAGGCGGTTCTGCAAACACTCCTCTGCATGCCTGCTCAAATGTATCCTCAGAAATGTTCTCCGCATCATAGCGGATCAGGACACGGATCCCTGTCACGCCGCTGATGCCGAGATAGTGACGTACTTCATGCCTCAATTCCTTGGCAGTCACTCCAAACTCAGCCTTCTTTTCCACGTATACGCGCTTTACATTACTCATATAAGCAATCTCCTTTGCATCTTTTTCCATACAGTCTCCTGTATGTATACCTCAGATATCTGCCTTTATCGTATCACATTTCTCTACATTAGTACAATTAATATGATTAATCTTTTTCATAAGCTTACCTAATCACTTCAATGCTTATTTCCGTCAACATCCTTCTTTCTCCCGGACACTCTTCCTGCAAGCAGGCTCAACACGAGAAAGATGACCAGCCCGCCCACAAAAAGGGCGCCGATCCGGATCACCATATCTGCAAAGAGACCTTCCGGCAGCATCCTTATCATATAATCCTCCGCCGGATCAAAGATCCAGAGATCATTGTCGAAAAAGATGTGATGGAACTGAACGAAGACCGCATTAAAATCAATAGCGACAGCGATACCCAGGACAAGCACTAAAGCTCCGACGATCAAAAGCGCTATCTGATAACTCCGGGGAACGATCCGGCGCAGATCTGCTTTTGAGCCTGCAAGGAATGCCAGACACACCAGGACAATGACTGCCGCACCGATCCGGATGTTCAAGCCTCCCAGGAAAAGGTCCCGGACTTCAGCCATATGGAACCGGTCCTGCTCGTTAAAGAAATCCTGCTCCTTTCCCTCCACGGTAGTGATGACAGAGAGTGTGTCTCTGTCCCCTCTCAGGTAAGCCATCATCTCATGGGTAACATACATTGTATCTTCCATCGTCATATCCAGGTCTGAAAGCACATCATATTTTTCATATTCTCTCTCATATACCCCAAAATCAGCATACATCGCGATCTCAAAGCTTGTGATCAAGAGGACAGCCATAACCGCAAAACCAAGGATGATTCCTGCCGCCCATTGAATTTTTTTCATATCAAGTCAATCCTTTCGTTGTATTCTCCCTCTGAATATCTTATAATAAAGTTAAGATTTATTAGGAGGTCTTATAATGATAGATATAAATTATGAACTGTATAAGGTTTTTTACCATGTAGCATCTACCCTGAATTTCTCAGAAGCATCCAAACAGCTTTTCATCTCTCAGTCTGCAGTCAGCCAGTCCATCAAGACTCTTGAGCGAAAGCTTGATCAGGTCCTGTTCATCCGGAGCACAAAGAAAGTACAGCTCACACCCGAGGGTGAGATCCTCATGCGCCATATCGAGCCAGCCATGAACCTGATCCAGAAAGGGGAAGCGCAGCTTCTCGAAGCCGCAACTACAGGGGGACAGATAAGGATCGGCGCCAGCGATACGATCTGCCGCTATTTTCTCATCCCCTATCTCAGGCGGTTCCACAAGTCTTTCCCCAATGCACATATCAAGGTCATCAACCAGACTTCCGTGAAATGTGCCGAACTTTTGAAAAACGGGCTTGTAGACCTTGTGGTCGTGAACTATCCAAACAATTATCTCGGAAATACCGCCTCGGTCATCAAGATAAGATCGTTCCATGACAAATTCATCGCCGGGGACGCTTTTGAAGAACTGCGTGGAAGAAAGCTCACTTTCCGGCAGCTCATCCGCTATCCCATTCTCATGCTGGACAAGAACAGCACCACCAACGAATTCCTTCATCAGCTGTTCCAGCAGCACCAGCTTGACCTGGTACCGGAGATAGAACTGACCAGCAATGACCTGCTGATCGACCTGGCCAGGATCGGGCTTGGGATCGCATTCGTCCCGGATTACTGCATCACAGATGAGACGGAGGGGATCTATGTGCTCGATACGGAGGAGGAACTGCCCCAAAGGGAACTAGCCCTCGCATACAACGAGCATCTCCCGCTCTCCCGTGCAGCCCAGGAGTTTCTCAGTTATTTCCAGCCGGAAGAACAGAAGGCGGATTAAACATCCGCCTGTCCCCTCTCCCAGAACCGCTTCATATACTCTTCTGCATTTTCCGAATCGCAGACCTTCCAGCTGTCCCATTCTCTGGGAAACATCTCCCTGTACTTTCTCTGGAGGAAACGGTCATCGAGCAGAAGGATCGTTCCTCTGTCATCCTCTGTCCGTACCACTCTCCCCGCAGACTGGAGCACTTTATTCATCCCGGGGTAAAGATAGGCATAGTCAAATCCATCCATCCCTTTTTTGTCAAAATATCCTTTTACGATCTCCCGGTCGCTGCACACCTGAGGTATCCCCGGACCGACGATGACAGCTCCGATCAGCCTGTCCCGCGTAAGGTCTATCCCCTCTGAAAAGATCCCGCCCATCACGCAGAAAGCGATCAGGCTTTTTTCTCTTCCGATCTTAAACTCCTCCAGAAACGCTTCTCTCTCTTCCTCGCCCATAAACTGCGACTGCAGGATCACATCCATATCTTGGGGCACCTCTGTAAAAGCTTCATATACATCTTCCATAAAACGGTAGGAAGGAAAAAAGGCGATATAATTTCCTGTTTTTGCCGATGCTGCTGCGATGATATATGCTGCGATCCGCCGGTATGTATCCGGACTCCTTCGGGTATATCTCGTACTCACATCCCGCCCGATCAGGAGGAACCTGTTTTCCCGTGGAAATGATGACTCTGCATAGACCGCGTAGTCCTCCTTCTCAACGGACAGAAGTTTTTTATAATAATGGATCGGGAGAAGCGTTGCAGAGAAAAACACTGTGCTGTTTCCCTGCTCCAGATAATGCTGAAGATTTGCCGCCGGATTGATACAGTAAAGTTTTACCTTGAACTTTCCATCCGTCTCCAGTTCGCAATAGATCACATAATTATCATCCAAGATATCATAGATATTGAGAAAATCCCTTACCTGGAAATACAGATCGCGTACTCTGTCCTTTGTCTCTCCCTCTCCGGCTTCCTCAAGGAAATCTTCCATCTCAGACATAAGGTTCAT
>DWXK01000013.1 GCA_019119205.1 Candidatus Mediterraneibacter intestinavium | reverse complement strand
GCAGAGTAGCCAAGCCGGGAAGGGATAAACGCTGAAGGCATCTAAGCGTGAAGCCCCCCTCAAGATGAGATATCCCATAACGTCAAGTTAGTAAGACCCCTTGAAGACGACAAGGTAGATAGGGCAGAGGTGGAAGCATGGTAACATGTGGAGCTGACTGTTACTAATAGGTCGAGGGCATGACCAGAACGGAATAGGTGAAGATGGATGAAGGGTTGATTCTTTGTATGTAGTTTTGAAGGTACATGGATATTTACATATGGAATGAGAGGACACCTGAGAGAGTTATTCTTTCGGGTGTTTTTGATTTTATCGGAAATATCTTAAATTCATTTCTAAATATATTTCTTTGAGAAAAAATCCTGAAAATCTCCACGATGATCCTCATTTTTGATATGATATAAAAAGAATTTTAAAGTGATAAAGAGAGGGAAGATCTATGGAAAAAAGATGGTGGAAAGAAAGTGTTGTATATCAGATATATCCCCGCAGTTTTAAGGACAGCAACGGGGACGGGATCGGTGATCTCAACGGGATCACAGAGAAGATGGATTATCTCAAAGAGCTGGGGATCAATGTGATCTGGCTGTCTCCGGTCTATCAGTCGCCGAACGATGACAACGGATATGATATCAGTGATTACCGTGCGATCATGAAAGAATTCGGTACAATGGAAGATTTTGAACGGATGCTGGAGGCGGCGCACGAGAGAGGGATCCGTCTCGTGATGGACCTGGTGGTCAATCATACCTCAGATGAGCATCCCTGGTTTGTTGAGAGCCGGAAGTCAACGGACAATCCGTACAGAGATTACTATATCTGGCGTCCGGCGAAGGATGGGAAAGAACCGAACAACTGGGGGTCCTGTTTCTCCGGATCTGCATGGGAGTTTGACAGCACAACGGACATGTATTATCTGCATCTGTTCTCTAAAAAGCAGCCTGACCTGAACTGGGACAACCCGAAAGTAAGGGATGAAGTCTTTGAGATGATGAACTGGTGGCTGGATAAGGGCGTGGACGGGTTCCGTATGGACGTGATCAGCCTGATCTCCAAGAAGCCGGATCTGCCGGACGGAGAGCCGGGCATCAATGGTTACGCCAGCTTCAATGAGCCGGCGAACGGTCCTCATGTCCATGAATATCTTCAGGAGATGCGCAGGAGAGTCCTGGATGGAAGAGATACGATCACAGTGGGAGAGTGCTCCGGTGTGACGCTTGAGGAAGCGAAGAAGTATGCGCGCAGTGATGAGAAAGAACTGAACATGGTCTTTCAGTTTGAGCACATGGATGTGGATGCGGACGGCTCTAATAAGTGGTCAGATAAAAAGATGGATCTTCGTGATCTGAAGAGCATTCTGACCAAGTGGCAGAAAGGACTGGAGGAGATCGCGTGGAACAGCCTGTTCTGGGAGAATCATGACCAGCCCCGTTCTGTCTCACGTTTTGGTAATGACGGGGAGTATAGGGAAATGTCCGCGAAGATGCTCGCCACCTGTCTGCATATGATGCAGGGAACACCCTATGTTTATCAGGGAGAAGAACTGGGAATGACAAATGTGCCGTTTCAGGATATTTCGGACTTCCGTGATCTGGACAGCATCAACGCCTATTATGAGCTGGTGGGACAGGGCGTGTTCACGGAAGCGGAAATGATGAGATATCTCCGCTACAAGAGCCGGGACAACGCCAGGACGCCATTCCAGTGGAGCGATGAGGAGAATGCAGGATTCAGCAGCCAAACTCCGTGGATCATGGTGAATCCGAATTATAAAGAGATCAATGCCAGGGAGCAGATGGCAAGGGAAGATTCGGTATTTAACTATTATAAGAAGCTGATCCGATTGAGGAAAGAGAATGAGATCATCGTATATGGATCTTACGATCTTCTGCTCCCTGACGATCCGGAACTGTATGTGTATACCAGGACGCTTGGAGATGAGCAGCTCCTTGTGATCTGCAATTTCTATGGAAATACCAGGAAGTTTGAGCTGCCGGAAGGGTGGGATACTGCCCGGATGGAACGGATGATCGGAAATTATGAAAAATGTGATATAAGCAGGGCGATGGAGATCAGACCTTATGAGGCGGTGGTGTTTCAGAGAAAGTAAAATGAAAAGAATTGATAAGCATGACAGAAGAAAAATATCAGATTATGAAAATATATATGAGATCATGAAAAAGGGATTACGGATCAGGAGAATATGTATCATTTTTTTCTTCGTATGCTTTATTGTTGCGATGCTGGTGGCATGGATGTGTATGACATATGCTGAGGACAGAGGTGTGGCAATCCTTCTCTATATAGCAGGATTCTGTCTGGCAGGTCTGCTGTTATGGACTCTTTTAATGTACCGCACACTGTCACCGGCGGTGCTTTCCCGGGCGGATGCTGAACTCCCGCACAGTGTCTGTTATCAGACGGGTGAGTTCTCCGCATATGTGACAGAAAGTTTACTGCTTCTCGTGACAGGCGCAGTCTTGAGAGTGATCAGCCTGGATAAGATCATTTCAATGAAGATAAAAAGGTCAAATATGTACAAGGCGAATTATTCTTATTATCTTGAGATCGTGACAAGAGAGAAAACATATCGTCCGAGCTTTCAGAGAAACTACAGGAATCCGGATGCGGAGCAGGTGATCGCGGACCTGATCCGTGAAGTAGAGAGGCGAAAGGGTTGAATGAGCTATCGGGGAATATGGGAGGAAACGTGAGGATGAAGAAATATACATTCAAAATGATCAACTTCTACAAAGGAGAGCAGAATGAAAGAATGTAAGATCAGGATTGCTTCTGCACAGGACGCAGAGCGGCTGCTGAAAATCTATGCGCCGTATGTTGAGAAGACGGCGATCACTTTTGAGTATGAGGTTCCGACAGTTGCGGAATTTGAAAACAGGATATCAAGGATACTTGAGCGTTATCCATATCTGGCGGCAGAGCGGGACGGGGAACTTGTCGGGTATGCTTATGCCGGAACATTCAAGGAACGGGCAGCGTACGACTGGGCAGTGGAGACTACAGTGTATGTCCGGAAAGACCAGAAAAGAACAGGTATTGGACGGGAACTGTATGAAATGCTGGAAAAGATCCTTTCCATGCAGAACATC
>DWXK01000103.1 GCA_019119205.1 Candidatus Mediterraneibacter intestinavium | reverse complement strand
TTTCAAGGGTTGTTGTCTATTGTTCAGTTATCAAGGTTCCTGTCGTTCTCTCTTTGCGACAGCTTTGATATTTTATCAAATCTCTTTCGCTTTGTCAAGAACTTTTTTATTCTTCTTTTCTGTCCTCTCCGCTTTCCTCTCGGTCCGCTTCAAGCGACAGCTTGTATAGATTATCACATCAGTTCAGCGTTGTCAACAACTTTTTTCATTTGTTTTTTCAGCGCTTCCAGCTCCCCTTTTCCGCTCCCCGCACTCCGGTCGTTCCGCCTCCGCGTCTCCGGCAGTGCTTCTGTGCTGCGGTCTCAAGGTGCTGTCCTCAGCGACAGGTGCTATCTTATCATCTCAAAAAGGAATTGTCAATGTTTTTTCTATTTTTTATTTATTTCAGACAATTCGCACAATTCTGACATCATTTCTCTGTTTGTTAAATACATATATTCTATATTTAAAAGGGTCACTTGCCTATATTTGCAACTGACCCTCTCTAAATATCCCTCTTGCTCTCAACCCTTTTCAGCTAGCTGCTTCTTTAAATCTTCAATCTGCCTTTTCTGGGTATCGATCAATGTTTTTTGTCCATCAATTATATTGTTCTTCTTACTCAGATCCTCTTTCTGCGCATCGATCACGTCCTTCTGCCTATCCAGATCCTCCTTCTGCGCATCGATCACATCCTGCATCTCATCGATCATATACTGCACTGTATTCCGGTCCAGTTCCTGTAATTCCTTTGAAAACATCTCCATCACCTTTTCCGTGTTCCGGCACAGCTGATAGATCTCCTCATAATAGGCTTTGAACTGGGGATACTCTGTGATCAGTTTTACGATCATCTCCGGTCCATCCACACTCAGAAATGTCAGCCATGCGTCAAGTTTGTCTCTGATACCTTCATTGTGCAGAATCCCCCGGAAAATGTCAAGCGGTATGAACACGAATTCCTGCAGCAAATTGATCTCAAGCCCGGTATCCGTCTTCTGGGAGGACCGGTGGATAAACCGATCCGGAAAACGATGGAACTCCGCCGGGCTGTGTTCATAAAAAATGATCGTATATACTTTCTTGATATCCCGATAACTGAATTTCTTTCCTTTCTCCCCTTTCACCCTTTTATACTGGCGGAGCAGGAGATCCGACGAATAACAGGCTGCCCTCTCCCCGGGGAATTTATATCCCAGTTTCTGGACCTCCACATTTGCGATGCTGTGGTCCTCAAGTTCGATCACGATATCCATGATAACAAGGGAATTTTCATCTGAGATCCGCGTGGAATCATTTGGCAGCACCTTCAGGATCTTTATCCTCTGCCGAAGGATCAGGGAGAGCAGTTCTTCCAGCCGTTCCGGTGCTGTTTCCGGGTTCATGACCTCTTTAAAAAATGCATCATACAGGATCCGGACCCCCTTTGCCCCAGTGCAGCAGTCGAGAAATTCTTTCTGCTGCTGATCATTCCATTTCATCCAGACAGACCACAGTTTTTCACTTTCCGAGATCTCTCTGAGGACCGCCTCCCGGGTACGGATTTCCGGGAAACATTGCTGCAGTACATTTGCCATACACATTTCCTCCTCTGTGCCTGGTACATCAAATAAATGATATCCTTTTCATTTTTTCTGTTTGCATTGTTCCGTTCATCATCGGGTAGTCGCTTCGAAGAGAAGCCCGAAAATGAGAAGCCTTGCGGCTGTGATGACCAAGCGGCAAGAACGCCGCCGATATCGTATTCACAGAATACCACAAACAGTCGAGACTTACAATAAGAAATCCCTGAGTTTTGTGGTGACAACATCGCCTTTTTCGTGTAGAATGAGAGCGAATTTCACACAAGAAAAACAACTTTCTATAATAAGGAGATAATTTATGAGCATTCTGACTGTAGAACATCTGACTCACGGTTTCGGGGACAGAGCCATTTTCTCGGACGTCTCTTTCCGCCTGCTGCGCGGGGAGCACATCGGACTCGTGGGCGCCAACGGAGAAGGGAAATCTACTTTCTTCAATATCGTGACCGGGCACCTGACGCCGGACGAGGGAAAGATCGAGTGGGCGAAAAATGTCCGCATCGGCTATCTGGACCAGCACACAGTCCTGGAGAAGGGAATGACGATCCGTGACGTACTGAAGTCCGCATTTGCATGGCTTTTTGAACTGGAGCAGAAAATGAACGATATCTGCGACACCCTCGGCAGCGCTTCCGAAGATGAAATGGAGCTCATGATGGAGGAACTGGGGACGATACAGGACACTCTGACGATGCACGACTTCTATGTCATCGACGCGAAAGTGGAAGAAGTTGCCCGGGCACTCGGGTTTCTCGACATCGGACTGGACAAGGACGTCACAGATCTGAGTGGAGGGCAGCGGACGAAGATCCTGCTCGGAAAACTGCTCCTGGAAAAGCCGGACATCCTTCTCCTGGACGAGCCCACCAATTATCTGGACGAGGAACACATCGCCTGGCTGAAGCGCTATCTCCAGGAATATGAGAGCGCCTTCATCCTGATCTCCCACGACATTCCATTCTTAAATGAAGTAGTGAACATCATCTATCATATGGAAAACCAGTCTCTTGACCGCTATGTAGGAGACTACACACATTTCGAGGAAGTCTACGCGGTCAAAAAAGCACAGCTCGAGGCAGCCTACCGCCGCCAGCAGCAGGAGATCAGCGAGCTGAAGGACTTTGTCGCGAGGAACAAAGCGCGGGTCTCCACAAGGAACATGGCGATGTCCCGGCAGAAAAAACTGGATAAGATGGACGTGATCGAACTTGCTGCGGAGAGACCAAAACCTCAGTTTCATTTTAAATATGGAAAAACTCCGGGGCGCTTTCTCTTCGAGACAAAAGATCTTGTCATCGGCTATGACGAGCCCCTCTCAAAGCCGATTACAGTCGCGATGGAGCGGGGACAAAAGATCGCGCTTGTCGGAGCCAACGGCATTGGCAAGACCACACTCCTCAAGAGTATCCTGGGGCTGATCCCGGCACTGGAAGGGACCTGTGAACTGGGGGAGAATCTGCAGATTGGATACTTTGAGCAGGAAGTAAAGGGCATCAATACGAACACCTGCATCGACGAACTCTGGACAGAATTCCCATCATTTACCCAGTATGAAGTACGTTCCGCTCTTGCCAAATGCGGACTTACCACGAAACACATCGAAAGCCAGGTACGGGTCTTAAGCGGCGGCGAACAGGCGAAGGTCCGTCTCTGCAAGCTGATCAACCGGGAGACGAACATCCTTCTGCTGGACGAGCCCACCAATCATCTCGATGTAGATGCAAAGGATTCACTGAAACAGGCGCTGACCGAATATCGCGGAAGCGTACTCCTGATCTGCCATGAACCCGAATTCTATCGGGATGTGGTCTCAGAAGTATGGGATTGTACACAGTGGACGACGAAGATCATATAATTATCCACACAGAAAGGAAGAATAACAATGAATTTTACACATGAAGAAAACGCAGTCATACTTTATTCAGAGGAAGGCTCCCTCCTTGCCGAAATCACATTTCCTTATATTGATGAAAAGACCGTCGATATAAACCATACTTTCGTAGACACCTCTCTCCGCGGTCAGGGGATCGCCGGCAGACTGATGGGCGCAGTGATCACAGAGCTGGAAAACAGGAGTTTAAAGGCAGTTCCCAGCTGTTCCTACGCAGCAAAATGGTTCGAAAAGCATCCGGAATATTCTCATCTTCTGAAGTAACCGAGTTCCCGGAAAAGGTTCAGACGAGCATCTGAGATAAAATAATTTGATAAGAGGGCTTCCCAAAAACGGTCAACGGACAGATAATGTCTGTAAACAGAGAAACCGAACCACCAGAAAGGACCGCCGCCTTTCCGGGCAGGTCTCATTCGAAAAAATATCAGGAAAGGAGGATTTCTTTAATGGAAGTGATCAAGACAGATCAACTGACAAAATATTATGGAAAGGCACGGGGGATCATCGATCTGAGCTTCTCCGTCGAAGAAGGGGAGTTCTTCGGCTTCATCGGTCCCAACGGAGCCGGCAAGAGTACCACAATCCGCCTTCTCATGGGGCTGATGCGCGCCACATCAGGCTCCGCCTTGATTTACGGCATGAATATAGGTGACAACAAGAAGAAAATCCTTGAAAATACAGGATATATTCCATCGGAAGCTATGTTTTATCCCGGAACAACAGTCTCAGAGATCCTGAAGCTTTCGGCAGGTCTGCGCCACATGGACTGCTCTGCTGAAGCCAGGAGACTCTGCGAACGTCTTCAGCTGGATCCCGGAAAGAAGACGGACGAACTTTCCCTCGGGAACCGCAAAAAGACCGCCATCGTGTGCGCTCTCCAGCACCGGCCCGGGCTTTACATCTTCGATGAGCCAACCAGCGGTCTGGACCCGCTGATCCAGAAGGAATTCTTTGAGATCCTGCAGGAGAGGAATGCCGAGGGAGCCACCATCTTCCTATCCTCCCATATCCTATCAGAAGTCCAGCGCTGGTGCAGCCGCGCCGCAGTCATCCGGGAAGGACGCCTGGCTGCCTGCGGGCATATCACGGAGCTGGCCGGCACCAGAGCGAAACGGATCTCCATAGTATGTCCGGACATGCATGGGCTCAGAGAAGCACTGCAGAGGATCATTTCCCCTAATTCCCGTTCACCGGTCCAGGACATTCTCTCAGTTCACAACAGCAACTCAATCCGGGACAAAAGCCCTGTCCGGGATTTCCGCTCCGAGGGGAACACTGCAAGCTTTCTCTGGCAGGGTGATATAAAGAAACTTTTAGACGGACTCTCCCAGGTTCCCTATACTGACATCAGTGTCACCGAACCGGACCTGAACGAGATCTTCATGCACTTTTACGAACAGGAGGGATCACTGTGACACTGCTGAAATTTGAACTGAAACGGAGCCGGATCTCCCTGGCGGTCTGGACTGCTGCCATCGCCTCCCTGCTCCTGATCTGCCTTATCATATTTCCGGATATGAAAGGTCAGGTAAATGAATTAAATGCCGCATTTTCCTCCATGGGTTCCTTCACCGAGGCGTTCGGCATGGACCGCTTAAATTTCGGCGAACTCATGGGGTTCTACGGACTGGAATGCGGAAATATCCTGGGCATCGGCGGCGCTTTCTTTGCAGCATATATCGGGGTATCCTCTCTCGCCGGCGAAGAGAAGAACCGCACCGCCGAGTACCTTCTCACCCATCCGGTGAGCCGTACCCGGATCGTTGCGGAGAAGCTGTTCGGTATCTTCTGCCAGATCCTGATCCTGAATGCAGTCAGCATGCTGACCTCCATTGTTGTAGTTCAGGCGATCGGGGAGGAACTGCAGATGAAAGAATTCCTCCTGCTCCATGCAGCTTATCTCCTCCTGCAGTCAGAGATCGCCGCAGTCTGCTTTGCCATTTCCGCAGTTTTAAGAAAAAGCGGGATTGGAGCCGGACTGGGACTCGCCGCGATCCTGTACTTCCTTAACATCATCGCAAATCTCACCGAAGACGCCGAATGGCTGAAATATATCACTCCCTTCGGCTATGCGGAAGCAGCGGATATCATCACAGAGTCCACCATCAATCCTGCGATGGCAGCCGTCGGCGCATGCGTGACGATCGCCGGGATCGCAGCAGCATTTTTCGTCTATGAGCGAAAAGATATCTATTGATATATGCCAAGGCGCTTCTCATTTTTCCGGATCATATAGAACACAAGGACAACGCAGTAGCCAAGTACAAAGATCCACGCCATCGGATTAGCCAGGCAGACTGCCGTAAAGCCCGCAGCGTGCACGGCAAGCCATCCGCCCAGGCTTCTTCCCACGAGTTCCCATACTCCGGAGATGATCGCGTGAAAACTGTACCCCATCCCCTGGAGCGTATTCCGGAAGATCATCAGGGAACCGTGGAATACGAACAGACAGCTGCACAGGAAGAGATATCTCTGCGCCCCCAGAGCCACATCCGAGACAGTCTCTCCCAGCACGATATATACAAGAGGCTTTGCCGCTGCCAGGAGTACAACCCAGATCACCGCAGTGCTCCCCAGAGAGTTGATGGCATTCTGCAGGATCACCGCACCGATCGCAGAAACCGAATACTCAAATCCCATGGGCAGACCGACAATGCAGAGGCGCTTTACATGGCGCAGGGACGGACTCATCTCATCCTTTTTCACCCTCACATCCTCCATGTGACGGAACATCCACCACACATTGAGCGCTCCGCTGACAAACTGGCTGAAGACCGTAGCTGCTGCCACGCCTCCCACACCCATATCAAAAAACATGATCAACACGTAATCCAGTGCGATGTTTAGAATGCTGGAGAAAAGAAGGAAATAAAACGGATGCCGTGAGTCTCCGATCGCCCGCATAACACTGGCAGAATAGTTGTAGAGGATGCTCGCCGGGATCCCCATGAAAAGGATCCCGATATACCGCGCCGACATGGAGAAGATCTCTTCCGGCGTGTTCATGACTGTCAGAAGGGTCTCCGTCAGCCCCGTCGCCGCGACCGCGAGGACGGCGCTCAGGAACACGCACAGCCATGTTCCGTTCCAGAAATACCGGTGCATCTCTTCGTGATCGTCTGCTCCAAAGTTCTGCGCCACAGGGATACCGAACCCCACACAGGCTCCCTGCACAAATCCCAATATCAGAAAATGAAGGGAAGATGTGGCGCCCACTGCCGCCAGAGCATCTGTCCCAAGGCACCGCCCCACGATCACCGTGTCGGCAAAACTGTAAAGTTGCTGAAAGATCGTCCCGAACACGAGCGGAACCGCAAAAAGGAATATCTGTCTCAGCGGACGCGGCATCACCCTGACCTCTTATGGAGAAGAATTTCTTCCTTACGTGCGGAGTATCCTGCAGCAGACAGAAGCTGCAAAAGAACATATGAAGAAAAAGGCAGATAAACTGAACTCCGAGATCCATTTCGCATACACCGCTTCCGTAGCATATCGCTGCATTCCCAGACTGTTTCGGGAGTTTTTGTCTCAGAGTGAGAGAAACTATCTGATCTATTCGGACGAGATGCCCAGTGATGAGATCGTGAAGGGATTAAAAGAAGGGCGCTTTGACCTGGGGATCTGCTCAAGGACTGCCCCGGATCCGGACATCATCCAGCGCCCACTCCTGTACCAGCCCCTTGTGCTGATCCTTCCGGAACATGGAGAATACAGCCGCACTGCTTTTCAGTCTCCGGAGGACGTCTGTACCGTTCCTTTCGTCTCATACCGCAGTGACTATCCCATGTACCGGCAGGTATCTGCACTGTTTGACCGCTTCCAGCTGCATCCTCAGATCAGCCACTACGCATACAGCGAAGATGCCATCGCCCAGCTTGTGGCGCAGGAACTCGGCGTCTCCATCGTAGTGGAGACCGAATCACTCGCCATCTACGACAACATCCGGATCCTGCGCCCGGACTGGCTCTCAGACGGAAGATATCTCTATCTCACTTATCACCGGCTGAGGCATCAGGGAGACGCTGTGCGGTCAATGATGGATTTTATAGACCGTTTCTTTTAGAATTCTTTCTTCCTCAGGATATGCCAGCTGCACAGCCAGGAGATCACAGCGACGACCGCCGGGACTGCTATGAGCATCCCGATGATCCCTGCTGCCCCGATCCGGTTCATCACATCGACCGCCGCTTTCATCAGGTCAATGTCCGCCAGATCTGCCAGCTTTACCCCGCCGTAGATCAGGATCCCCGCTGCCGCGATCACCAATGGCAGAACGACTCTTCCCTTTTCTCCTTCGAACTTGAGCCGGAGCGGAAGCATGACCGACACAAACACCGCCGCCACAGCCATGTAGGAAATACACATCGCAAACCATTCCAGAGTCAGTATCTCCTCCCCGCGGATCACACCGAAAACGATCCCGAATGCCATACCGATGATCCATGCGCCCAGGACCATGAACGCACTGAAGATATATTTCTCATTTACATAATCTTTTCTGCTTGCCGGAAGGGTCAGAAGAAAAGAAAAGCAATTCTCATATTCATCGTAAGAGATGGTCGTAGATGCAAAGATCGAGACAATAAGCGTGATATAGCCTATCGAAAATCCCGAATCCATCCCCGATATCTCAAGGAACACCGCAATGACCAGCGCCACCACGAGCAGAGACTTCCCCTGATTTTTCACAAGCTGAAAATCTTTGATCAATAATCCTTTCATAATCTTTCCCCTCCTATCATCATTGCTATGATCTCATCGAGCATCCCGTTTTCCACTACAACGCCCGGATAATTTTCTCTGTAATACTGTTTCTGGTCTGTAAGGCAGGCGTATCCGTAGCTCTCCCGGCGCACGCTTATAATGTATGATCTGTCCAGTTTTTCAAACTGCTCTTCATCTGCCTTGACCAGTCCGTACTGCCCCATGAGTACGTCCGTATCCTCATGCAGGATGATCTTACCGTCATGGATCATATAGATATCATCACACAGGTTCTCAAGGTCCGTGGAGATATGCGAACTGATAAGGATGCTGCGCGTCTCGTCCTCCTCCATGTATTCCCGCAGGATGTCCAGCACATCCCTTCTCGCCATAACGTCCAGGCCCGAAGTAGGCTCATCCATGATCAGTAGCTCTGCCCCGTGAGTGACCGCAGCGATCACTTTCAGTTTTGCCTTCATCCCGGTCGAAAACTCTTTGATCTTCTTCTCCATTGGGATATCAAACCTTCTGCACAGATCCTCAAATCTCATCTGATCAAATCCCGTATACATCGACTTCAGGACCGGGAGCACATCCTTTACACTTAAGTACCCGCTGAAGCCGGAGTCTGCCAGCACCACACCGATCTTCTGGCGGTCCTCTTTTGTGAACTGATCCGGTGTCCTTCCGAACAGAGCGACAGTCCCGCTGTCAGCGGAGATCAGCCCCAGTATCGCTTTGAACGTCGTACTCTTTCCGGCGCCGTTTTCCCCCACCAGCCCTGTGATGCAGCCCGGTTCTACCCGCATCGTGCAATCCAGCGTAAAATCTCCGTATGTTTTCTTCAGATGCTCTATCTTTAACATCTCACTGATCCTCCATTATCAACTCAAACAATTCTCTGATCTCTTCGTCCTCCAGGCCGCAGCTTCTGCCTTTCTGGATCGCTTTTTCCAGGTCAAGCTCCACCTCCCGGCGCTGCTCTTCCTTCATCTTCTCTGTGTTCGCCGCTGCCACAAATGTCCCTTTTCCGTGGACCGTGACAGTGAACCCTTCCTGTTCAAGATTATCGTACGCTTTCTTGACCGTGAGGGCACTGATCTTCTGTTCCTTTGCCAGAGTCCTCACTGAGGGAAGGACATCATTTTCCTTTAACTCTCCGGAGACGATCTTCGCCTTGATCTGCTCCATGATCTGTTCATATATCGGTACCATTGATGAACTGTTGATTATGATCTTCATGTGTATCCTCCTCTTGTCAAACAGTATATAACAGTATTTAACTGTTGTCAACTGTTGTATACTGTTTATTTCATAAACAAGACCAACGGTCTTTCCTATAGAATAAAAAAGAAACGCCCTGCCTAAACAGGACGTCACTCTGCACCATTACTTTCAAACTCATCCCAGAAACCCGCTCCATCTCTCAGCATCATCTTCAGGCGTTCATACTCCGCCTTCAGCATCTGTCTGCCCGTATCTGTGATGATATAGGATTTCCGTCTTCCCTCTTCCGCTGTTTTCTGTATCATGTTGTTCTCCTCAAACTTTGACAGCATGGCATACAGTGTTCCCGGTCCCACCCGGACTCTGCCTCCCGAGATCTGCCGCACCTTTTCCATGATATCCACACCGCAGCACTCCTCCGTCAGCGCAAGGAGGATATAATACATCGGTTCGGTCAATGTCTGAAACTGTTCTCTTGCCATTTCTTCCTCCTTTTCTCTCTGCTTTCATTCTCACGATCTTCTCATTGCAGCTGTATATCTGCCGTGGACCATGTTCTCAGACAGCAGCTTCACAAGGCAAGCTTCTCTTTTATCACACGCATCTGCCCTTCATCCGGCATCGCATCCGCGCTCAGGACCAGCACTGCGTCGCCCCATCGGACATAGAGGATACCGGTTCCCTGCATTTCTCCCACATATCTTGCATCAAGTGCATCCCATACATTCTCTTCTCCCAATGGCAAAGCCTGACTGTCCGTTTCCCGCCGCCACACTTCAACAAGGATCCAGGGATGTGACGAACGGTACACTTCATAAGTAAGACGGTCTGTTTCTCCCTCATTATCTTCTGATCCATTTTCCCCATACTCGACCATTCCGCGCAGCCGGCTCCCCAGGATGCTTTCCGTATACTGATAGTCTGCCGACACCGGTTCTCCCGTCATCTCCCTGTAGTCCGCCTGTACCAGCGGAAGCTGTGCCAGCGCTTCCTCCCTGCCTCTTTCTTCCGGAACTGACACAACCCATACACCAATAAACAAGGTCAGCAGAAAAACGAATGCGAAACCTCCTGCGATCTGGATTCCCCAGTTTCCCGCACGGCTTGGGCGGAAGTATGCGATTCCCCAGGAAAACCCGGACACCAGCAGAAACACCGTCCCCACTATAACACACTCCTCCACGCCACCTTCTGCCGCGAGCAGAAGAAACACTCCCACCAGAAACAGTACATAAATCCCATTCCATACCGCCTCCCAGTATTTTCTGCCATAAATGGTCTTCTTCCCGGAAACCCTCTTTCGCTTTCCGGACACAGCCCACACGATCACTGCGATGTACTGTATGAACCTCACAAGCATCATTATCGTCACTGTCAGGAGCAGCACAAGACATAAGTTTGAGAACATCCAGTCTTCAAACTCTCTTCCCATCGCCCTGAACCAGAACAATGCAGTGATAAGCAGGGGAGCGATCACCTCGCTGCCCAGCCGGCTGCATTCTGCCTTTCTCACATTATCAAACCTTTCCCCTTCTGTAACGATCGGCACGGCGTCCTCCGCCACTTTCCGAAAGATACAGAACCTACGCTGCCCGTCAAGGAACTCCCATCCGGCTGCCTGACAGTACTCGGCGTATTCCTCCGCCGGCTCTTCCGGTTTTGTATCCATCTCACTCCCCTTCGGAAAGACTTCTACACAATAACAGACATCCTCTGGTTCTCCTTTTTCAAAAACAAGCCCAAGCCTCCATTCCCGAAAATGCCATCCCTTCATCGACATACCGTGAAGATACTCTGCAAAGGCATCACATTCCAGGTAACCAAAATCTTTGAACACTCTCCTGGTACGCTTTTTTTCTTCTTTCACAGGATCGCCTCCCATCCAATTATCGAGTATCGATATTTCTATTTTTATTATATTATCGATACTCGATATTGTCAAGGAAGCGGCCTGATATCACTTAAGATCCGGGATCGTAAGCGGTCGCCATTACAAAAATAGGGATCCTGCTGCACAGGATCCCCCGTTCTTGTCAGCCAGGGCTTATTCTCCCCTCAGAGCATTCAGCGCGTCCGCAAATTCCTTCATATCTCTGTCGATCAGTACCGGCCGCCCGTTCGTTTTCAAAAAGCAGTGCGTCGTAGTCCCATATGCGCTCAGTTCGCCGCCCTCGCTCATATTGTAGATCTCATACCCAAGAGTAAACTTTACCCTTCCCAGTTCCTTCAGCGTGACGACAACCTTCACCTCATCGTCAAACTTCACACTCTTTTTATACTCACACTCCGCATGGAGTACGGGGCTGATATAGCCCATCTCCTCAAATCTCCTGTATGGATATCCCATCTGGTCCAGCACATCGATCCGCGCTTCCTCCATCCAGCGGATATAGTTTGAATGATGGATGATCCCCATCTGGTCCGTTTCATAATACTTTGCCGTTCTTGTGTATGGTTCCACGTTCTGTTCCTCCTTCTGTTCGAATTTTCGGAATTATTCAAATTGATGCCGCATTTGCAGCGAGTACCGTGTACTTTTACAAAAGTACACGGCACCTTTTAAAAAGTACACGGCACCCGTTAAAACTTTCACGATATCGCATTGACCGCATCCCCGATATTCTTCACTCCCACAAGCCGGATCCCTTTCACATCGCGTACTGTCTTAAGGGAGACTTCCGGCAGGATACATGTCTCAAACCCCAGTTTTTTCGCCTCATTGACGCGCTGCTCCGGCATGTTGACCGCACGGACCTCGCCGCTCAATCCCACCTCGCCGAAGACGATGGTCTTCTCGTCGATGGGCCGGTTCCGGTAACTGGACACCAGTGCAAGGACGATCCCCAGGTCAATGGCAGGCTCGTTCATCCGGATCCCTCCGGCAATATTGACATAGGCGTCGCAGTTGGACAGAGACAGTCCCAGTCGCTTTTCCAGGACAGCCATAAGGAGATTGACACGATTATAGTCGGTACCCGCCGCCGTCCTCCTCGGCATCCCGAAATTACTCCGGCTGACCAGCGCCTGGATCTCGATCAGGATCGGTCTTGTCCCCTCTATGGAGCACGCCACCACAGAACCCGAGGCTTTCTCCGGTCTCCCGCTGAGCATATACTCCGATGGATTCTCCACTTCCATCAGGCCTTCCTGGCGCATCTCAAACACTCCGATCTCGTTGGTGGAGCCGAAACGGTTCTTCACCGCCCGCAGGATCCGGTAAGACGCATGCCGGTCCCCCTCAAAATACAGCACCGTATCCACCATATGCTCCAGCACACGGGGACCTGCCACAGTCCCCTCTTTCGTCACATGCCCCACGATAAAGATAGGGATGATCAGCCCTTTGGCAAGCTGCATGAAGACGTTCGTAGACTCCCGCACCTGGGACACGCTGCCCGGAGCAGATGCCACATTTTCACTGTACATCGTCTGGATCGAATCGATGATCACCAGTTCGGGTCTCTCCTTCTCGATCACACCCCGAATGATCTCCAGGTTTGTCTCACAGAACAGGAGAAGGTTCGATGTAAACTGCCCCATCCTGTTTGCCCGAAGCCGGATCTGAGTCTGAGACTCCTCCCCCGAGATATAGAGGATCTTCTTCATCTGCGCCATCCTCTGGCAGACCTGCAGAAGAAGGGTGGACTTTCCGATCCCCGGGTCGCCGCCCACCAGTACAAGCGAGCCGGGCACGATCCCGCCGCCCAGCACCCGGTCCAGTTCTCTGATCCCTGTCTCACAGCGCACGTCGTCATCCGCCGTGACCTGAGTCAGCGGTACGACTTTCGCTTCCCGGACCGAGCGTGCCGCCACAGTCGTCCCTTTCGTCACACCGGTGACCGCTGTCTCCTCTACAAACGTATTCCATTCTTTGCACATAGGGCACTGTCCCAGCCATTTCGACTCTTCGTGCCCGCAGTTCTGACAGAAAAATACGGTTTTCTTTCCTTTTGCCATTCCTTATCCTTTCTCTTCGCCGCAACAAAGCGGAGCCCTTGAATACTTTGCGAGCTGCCGCGATACCACAAAAAGGGGGCAGAAATCCATCCGCCCCGTTAAAATCTCTTTATCTGCAGTACCCTATCAGCATTTGACAACTTTGACCTCTGCGCTCTGATCAGCGGAGAGTTCCACACTGACACTAAGTTTGCCGCTCAGGTTTGTCGCCATGCGTCCTGCCGACGCCCCGTCAATGAACACCTCATACTCGCTCTCCGGCTCAAGTTCGAGAGTAAACTGGACATCCGACGGTGCGGAAACAGAAAATGCAACTTCTTTATCTGTTACTTTAAAGTTCTCCACTGCACTTCCCGGAACGGATTCATAAACGAACATTCCGTTTCTCTCCAGCTTCGTGATCTCGGAAAATGTCTTGACTTTATAGAGATCTCCCTCAAATTCATAGTTGTCTTTCTTCGTCTTGGATGCGAGAGTATAATCTCCGAAGCTCAGTGTGCCGTCACTCTCTGCGCGCAATAATTCTTTCACTGCTGCCATCTTAACTTTCCTCCTAAGTATTCCACAAATTTCTTTGCTATCGTTATTATATACTAAACAAAATGTATTTTCTACTGAATTATTTTTCAGGAGTGAATTTTCCCTGTACTGTCACAGTTCACACCATCCCCCTGTAATGGCTGCTGTTCACTGCCGACTGTGATGAACCGTATCTTCTTCTGGGACACGCCGGCTTCCACATGATCCCCGCGCTTCACTTCGCCGTTCAGGATGGCTTCTGCAAGCTTATCCTCCAGTTCAGTCTGGAGCGCTCTCCTGAGAGGTCTCGCCCCATATTTCGTGTCAGTCCCCTTCTCCGCGATCAGGTTCTTTGCAGACTCCCGCAGAGTAAGATGGATATCCATCTGTCCCTCCAGCCGTTTCGTCAGGTCACGGCACAGCAGCGTCACGATCTTCTTCAGATCCTTCTTCTCAAGAGAGTGGAATACGATGATCTCATCGATCCTGTTCAGAAACTCCGGCCTGAAGATCAGCTTCACCTCGTCCATCACATTCTGTTTCATGCGCCTGTAGTCCCCTGCCGGATCTTCTTTCGCCGCAAATCCCAGTTTCTTCGGCTCCACGATCGCTTTCGCTCCCGCATTGGAAGTCATGATGATCACAGTATTGGAGAAGTCCACCTTTCTCCCCTGGGAATCGGTGATATGCCCGTCGTCCAGCACCTGAAGGAGGATATTGAACACATCCGGATGAGCCTTCTCGATCTCATCAAACAGGACGACCGAATAAGGATGCGTGCGTACCTGGTCGCTGAGCTGTCCGCCTTCCTCATGTCCCACATAGCCCGGCGGCGATCCGATCATCTTCGCCACGGAATGCTTCTCCATATACTCCGACATGTCCACCCGGATCATGGACTCTTCGCTTCCGAACAGTGCCTCGGCAAGCGCCTTGGACAGCTCGGTCTTTCCCACACCGGTGGGGCCCAGGAACAGGAACGAACCGATCGGTCTCTTCGGATCTTTCAGTCCCACTCTTCCGCGTTTCACCGCGCGGGCGACAGCGCTGACCGCCTCCTCCTGACCGACCACTCTCTTATGGAGTACTGATTCCAGCTTCTTCAGGCGCTGTGCATCGCTCTCTGCCAGTTTCTGCACCGGGACCTTTGTCCATGCGGACACCACTTCCGCGATATCCTCCTCTGTGACCTGAGGATGCATGGAAGCACTTTTCTTCTCAAAACGCTTCCGGAGTGCTGCCAGTTTCTTCTGCACCTCGTCCTGTTCCTTCTGTACAAGGGACGCCTCCGCAAAATCCCCGTTCCGGATGCTCTCTTCCTTCTGTTTTGCCAGTTCCTTAAATGACGACTCCAGGGCAGTGAGGTTCTCCGGTATCTTATATCCCCGGAGGCTCACCTTGGAGCACGCCTCATCCAGGACGTCGATCGCCTTGTCCGGCAGATTACGGTCCGTGATATACCGCTCCGACATCTGCACCGCGGCATCAATGGCATCCTCACCGATCACGACACTGTGATGTTTCTCATAGCGTTCTTTCAGACCGCACAGGATCTCTCTGCACTGTTCCTTTGTCGGTTCTTCCACAGAGACCGGCTGGAACCGGCGTTCCAGCGCCGCGTCTTTCTCAATATATTTCCGGTACTCCGTGATGGTAGTGGCGCCGATAAGCTGCAGTTCTCCTCTCGCCAGAGACGGCTTCAGGATACTGGAAGCATCGATCGCCCCCTCTGCGCCTCCGGCTCCGATCATCGTGTGGATCTCGTCAAGGAAAAGAATGATATTCCCCGCAGCTTCCACCTCGGAGATCAGGCCCTTCATCCTCTCTTCAAATTCGCCTCTGTACTTTGAGCCCGCGATCAGCCCCGGAAGGTCCAGGGTGTAGATCCTCTTTCCTTTCATCTTCTCCGGGACCACGCCCGCCGCGATGCGCTGTGCCAGTCCTTCGATGATCGCTGTCTTGCCCACTCCGGGCTCTCCCACAAGACACGGGTTGTTCTTTGTCCGGCGGCTCAGGACCTGCATCAGCCGGTACATCTCATCTTCTCTCCCGACCACCGGGTCAAGTTTCCCTTCCTCTGCCCGCGCCGTCATATCCGTACAGTACTGCTCCGTCATGGAGCGGCCGCCCTTTGCCTCATCCTGGAGTTCTTCCTGGTATTCCTTCGGATCGAACCCCGCCGCAGCCATGATATCCTGGAAGATCTTCTGGAGATTGATGTTCAGCGTGATCAGGATCCTGGTCGCGACACAGTCCACATCCCGTATCATGGACAGAAGAATATGCTCTGTTCCCACTGTGGAAGTATGGAGCCTGTGCGCCTCCTTTGCGCTGTTCTCAAGAATATCCCCAAGTCTGGGGCTTTCTTTTGGCTTCTTTCCGTCGAGCATATCTCCTGCCGGCGCGATCAGTTCATCCATCAGATGAAGGATCTTTTCCTCCTCCACACCGTTCTGCGCCAGCACCTGTCCGGCAACTCCGGTGTACTCCCGCCTCAGCCCGAGGAGCAGGTGCTCTGTCCCGATATACGGATGCCGCATCTCTCTCGCCGTTTTTCCCGCATACCGGATGGCGTCCTCCGCCTGTTTCGTGTATGGTATGTTCATAATAAAAATATCCTCCTGTCAGGTCACTCATAGTCGTCAAAGATCTCATCCACCAGATCATGTACCTCCTGCCGGGAGATATTCTTGCAGCATCCCCTGGCGAGCACGATCCTGAGCTGGCGTCTCATCTCTTCGAGCTGTTCCATCTTGTCGATGTCCAGCGCGATCACGGCGCCTCTCCTCTTATCCAGACTGATATATCCCTCTCTTTTCAGCACACTGTACGCTTTGTTCACCGTGTGCATGTTCACCCCGATCGTATCCGCAAGCTGACGTACCGACGGCAGGGAATCCCCCTCCTGTATCACCGAGGTCGCGATCCCCAGGATGATCTGGTTGCAGAGCTGGATATAGATGGCTTCATCACTGTCAAAATCAACTTCTATCAGCATATGTTTTCTCCTTTCCGCACCGTGTTATAGACATGATAGCACACGTTTCTCCGTCTGACAAGCAAAGAAAAAGGGACGCGTCTGCGCCCCTGAAATCTCGTTGTCATCAGTTGACTCTCTTATTATCTTTCATCTCTTCGGAAAGTGGATCTCCATCCGCGTCCCCTTCCCCGGCTCGCTGTCCACGATGACTTTCGCGCCGTGGAGGATCGCCCCGTGCTTCACGATGGACAATCCCAGTCCGGTCCCGCCGCGCTCCTTGGAGTGGCTCTTGTCTACCCGGTAGAATCTCTCAAAGATCCTGTCCTGATGTTCCTCCGGGATGCCGATCCCGGTATCCGACACACTGATCTTTGCCCCCTCCAGCGTATTGCCGACCCACACGGAAACACGTCCGTAGTCATTATTATATTTGATCGCATTCTCGCAGATATTGTAGATCATCTCGTCCAGGATCTGCCGGATGCCGTTATAGACCACCGGCTCGCCGGTGACTTCCATCCGGATATTCTTCTGGGCGGCCTGCGGGGAAAGGCGGCTCACCACTTCCCTGGTCAGTTCATAGAGGTTGACCTGTTCTTTCTCAAGTTCCACGGACTCCTCGTCCAGCTTGGACAGCTTGATGATATCCTCCACAAGAGTGATCAGCCTGCGCGCCTCCTTGTAGATCCGCTCTGAAAATACAGGGATATCTGCCGGCCGCACCATCCCGTTCTTCATGATCTCCGCATAGCCGGAGATGGATGTGAGCGGAGTCTTCAGTTCATGTGACACATTGGCGGAAAACTCCTTTCTCATGTTGGAAACGGCTTCCTTTTCCTTGTTCTGTTGATCCATCGCCACGAGCAGAGGATGCAGTTCCGGATAGATGTCGTTTTCCAGAGGCTCTTCCAGGTCCAGCTCATTGATCGGCTTGATCAGCCGTTTTGTCTGCCATCTCGCCAGCAGGACCGCAACACAGAGCATCAGGACCGCCAGCGCACCCATGACAGGAAACACATTTACTGCCGTCCTGATCAGACCGTCCACAGATCTTGCAACCCGGAGAACAGAACCGTCATCCAGAAGGACAGCATAATAATACATCTCTCTGCCTACCGTATCCGACATCCTGACATCCTCGCCCGTTCCATTTTCCAGCGCATCCTGAACTTCCGGGCGGCTGCTGTGGTTTTCTATGGTGGTCTCGTCTCTGCGGGAGTCGTAAAGCACCTCTCCGTCTGAAGCGATCTGAGTCAGCCGGGTGTCCCAGTCCACTTCGTCCATCTGTTCCAGATAATCCGTCCCGGAGATATTGATCGCGGTCTGGATATACTTCGCCTCCTGGCGCACTTCCGCCTCCAGGATGGACATATTGCGGTTATAAAGGATCACTGCAAGGATAGCATAAAACAGAAGCAGTGTCACAAACAGGATCAGCACCAGGATGCGCTGGATCTTACTTTTCATACGTCTCCCCCTACACGATATCCCACGCCGCGGACTGTCTGGATGATCTCGCCCTTCTCACCAAGCTTCTGGCGCAGCGTCCTGATATGCACGTCCACCGTCCTTGTCTCCCCGTCGAAATCATAGCCCCAGATCTCGGCAAGGAGCTGGTCTCTGGTGAGGACGATCCCCTGGTTTCTCATCAGCTTTTCAAGAAGCTCGAATTCCTTTAATGTCAAGGATATCTCTTTTCCATTTACAGTGACTTCGTGCTTTTTCACATTGACATGGACTCCCGAGATGTCCATATCGATACGGTCCTCCACTTTTCCGGTGCGCCGCAGCACTGCCTTGATCCTGGAGACCAGCTCCATCATGCCGAAAGGTTTCGTCACATAGTCGTCTGCCCCGGAGTCAAGTCCCACTACCTTGTCATATTCCGAGCCTTTTGCCGTCACCATGATGACAGGGATCCCTTTGGTCTTCGAGGAGGACTTCAGTTTTTTCAACAGTTCCAGCCCGTCATCACCGGGAAGCATGATATCGAGCAGGATCAGTTCCGGTGTATCAAATGCGAGAGCCTCCATGAATGCGGCTCCGTCCGCAAACCCTCTCGCCTTAAGCCCCGTTGTTTCCAGCGTATATATCACAAGTTCACGGATATTATCGTCATCTTCAACACAAAATATCATCTCTCAAGTTCTCCTTCTCTTCCCTATTTTTGAGACAGCATGCTCAAAAAATAAGTTGCACGCTATCTATTTTTTCTTATCTTGTCTTTTATTTCGATTACCGGAAGTGCCATAAGGCATCCGGGATCGTAAGCAGTCGCCGTTGCAAAAAAAGCCGGCTTATTCAGCCGGCTGCATCACCATTCCTCAGCTTTCATGTATGATCGCGCTGTCTTTGTGAACACCAGTGATAGAAAATTCTACCCACTCAGCGATGTTCGTCGCATGGTCGCCGATACGCTCAAGGTATTTTGTAACCATGATAAGATCGAAGATCTTCTTTCCATTCTCACCTTTCTCATCTCTGATGAAATCGATCATCTCATCTCTGACCTCATCAAAATACTGGTCAATGGCATCGTCCGCGCTCATAACGTCACGCGCCAGTTCCAGGTCTCTCTTTACGTATGCCGTCACGCTGTTGCGCACCATCTTGCTCACCTCAGACGCCATGGTCCCGATGACATGGATGTTCTCTGCCGCCGGAGCCCAGTGTTTTGAGGAAAGGATGATCTCCGCGATATCGGATGTCTGATCTCCGATACGCTCCATATCTGTGATCATCTTCAGAGCCGCCGAGATCCTTCTCAGGTCTTTTGCCACCGGCTGCTGCTGGAGCAAAAGTTTTAAGCACAGTCTCTCGATATCCTTCTCAAGCTGGTCGATCTCCTCATCCTCGCTGATGATGATCCTTGCCTGATCTTTGCTCCCGCTCTCCAGAGCTTTCGTAACTTTCGCGATCGCTGTCTCGCACAACTCTCCCATCTGTGTGAGCTGCTCATCCAGGAGATGGAGCTGCTCGTCAAACCTATTCCGCATTTAACCGAACCTCCCTGTGATATAGTCTTCTGTTCTCTTATCTGACGGTATAGAGAAAAGTTTTTCCGTATCATTGTACTCTACAACTTCACCCAGCAGGAAAAAGGCTGTATTGTCAGACACACGTACCGCCTGCTGCATGTTATGTGTTACCATGACAATAGTATAGTCTTTTTTCAGTTCCATCGCAAGGTCTTCTATCTTAGAAGTCGAGATCGGGTCAAGAGCAGATGTAGGCTCATCCATCAGCAGCACTTCCGGCTCTACTGCAAGCGCTCTTGCGATGCAGAGCCTCTGCTGCTGTCCGCCTGACATCCCCAGCGCACTGGTCTTGAGACGATCTTTGCACTCTTCCCAGATCGCCGCGCTGCGCAGTGACTTCTCCACGATATCATCCAGTTTTGCTTTTGAGTGGATCCCGTGCGTTCTCGGTCCGAACGCAATGTTGTCATAGATGCTCATCGGGAACGGATTCGGCTTCTGGAATACCATTCCGACACGTTTTCTTAACATGTTTACGTCCATGCCCTTGAAGATATTCTGGCCGTCCAGAAGGATCTCGCCGTCGATGCGGCATCCTTCCACCAGGTCGTTCATACGGTTGATGGACTTGAGCAGAGTAGACTTACCGCATCCGGAAGGTCCGATAAAAGCGGTGATCTTATTGGATTCGATCTCAAGATTTACATTTTTGAGGGCTTTGAAATCGCCGTAATATAAATCGAGATTCTTGATACTTATCTTTGACATTTCCATTCCCTTTCTATGCTTTTGTGAGTTTTCTTGCAATCACGCTTGACAGAGTATTGATGCCTACCACAAGGATAAGCAGGATGACCGCTGTCGCGTATGCCTGGTCCATGTAAAGTCCCTCGCTGGACAGAGTGTACATGTGCAGCGCCAGAGTACGTCCCGATCCCATGATACTGTCCGGGATCTGAGCCACGGTTCCCGATGTGTACATCAGGGCCGCAGTCTCGCCGACAATACGTCCGATCGCCAGGATCACACCTGCAAGGACGCCCGGGATCGCGGACGGAAGGACGATGCGGAACACGGTCCGGAGCTTTCCCGCCCCCAGCCCGAAGCTTCCTTCACGATAGGAATCCGGAACTGCTTTAAGCGCCTCCTCTGTCGTTCTCATGATCAGCGGAAGGATCATGATCGCCATGGTAAATGCGCCGGCAAGAAGGGAGAAGCCCCAGCCCAGTGCATTTACAAAAAACAGCATACCAAACAGGCCGTATACGATAGAGGGGATACCGGACAGCGTCTCTGTCGTCAGCCGGATAACCTCAACGAATTTATTTCCTCTCGCCGCATACTCCACAAGGAAGATCGCAGAAAAAATTCCGAACGGAACTGCGATCAGCAGGGACAGCAGTGTCATAACGATCGTATTGACCAGCGCAGGCACCACCGACGCATTCTCTGAACTGTACTCCAGAGAGAAGAGAGACGGTGTGATGTGCGGCAGTCCGTTGATCAGGATATAAGCGATCAGGAAGATCAGCACGGCGAACGTGATGATCGCTGACAGCATCACGAGCAGCATCACGATAAAAGAGCCCGGATGTTTCAGATAAGTCCTGAACTTGTCACCAATGGTTGTCTTATTACTCATGGTCTGCCCCCCTCTTTAATAAAGCTACACTGAAATTGATGATCAGGATGAATACGAAGAGCACAACTCCCGTTGCGATCAGTGCCTCTCTGTGAAGTCCTGTCGCATATCCCATCTCAATAACGATATTTCCGGTCAGAGTACGGATACCATCCAGGATGCTGGATGTGAGACGCGCCTGGTTTCCGACGATCATGATGACCGCCATGGTCTCTCCGATGGCACGGCCGATACCGAGTACGATCCCGGCGATCACACCTGATTTTGCAGCGGGGATGATCACCCGGAAGATGCTTCTCTCTTTTGTCGCTCCCAGAGCCAGGGATCCTTCATAATAATGAGAGGGAACTGCGCGCATCGCGCTCTCTGTTGTCCCGATGATGGTCGGAAGGATCATCATTCCCAGGATAAGGGAAGCGGTCAGGATACTGTTTCCGTTTCCCGGATTCTGTACCAGTCCCGCGGCTTTGAGTGTCTCACCGAAGCTGCGGATCAGCGGTACAACTACCACCAGACCGAAGAAACCGTAGATAACTGACGGGATCCCGGCAAGCAGTTCTGTCGCCGCCTTCAGCGGTTTATAGATCTGCTTCGGACAGTACATCGCCATAAACACCGAAGTCAGGATACCGATCGGTACTCCAAAGATGATCGCTCCGGCAGTCACATAGAGGCTTCCCACGATCATCGGAAGGATACCGAACATCTCGCTGTTGGGACGCCACTCTGTCCCCGTGATAAATTCAACAAATCCAATTTCGCTCATTGCAGGGATACCATTTGCAAACAGGAAGATGCAGATGAGAGCTACCGCCAGCACGGATGCACACGCGGCAACGAAAAATACTCCCTGCATGAATTTTTCAGTCCATGCTTTTGATTTCATTTTTTCCTCCTAATGAGCCGGGAAGATGCCATGTATCTGCCCGGCTCATAAATTCAAAGCGGAAAGTCTTTCACTTCAAGATTTCTCTGCATTGTGTCTTGTATCTCAGTCTCCATCCAGCCCTATGGCTGAACTGGTGCTTTAGATCGCATCCCATGTTGTCACATCGCCAAGGTAGATGGATTTTACCTGGTCTACTGACATATCCTCTGTCGGGTTGTTCTGGTTTACGATAACTGCGATACCGTCTGTTGCGATCACTGTACCTGTCAGTTCAGCAGCCTCTTCCTCTTTCAGTTCTCTGGATGCCATACCGATGTCATAGCTTCCCTCGATCGTGGATGTCATACCTGTTGTGGAATCAGATGTCTGAAGCTCGATAGATGCGTTCGGGTTTACCTCTCCGTATGCTTCTACCAGTTTCTCCATCAGCGGAGATACGGAAGAAGATCCGCCTACGACACAGCTTCCTTCCGGAGCATCCCCTGCGTAAGCCTCTACCTCAGATACCGGGATGTAACCTTCGTCAGCAACGACCTGCTGTCCCTCTGTGCTCATGATAAATGCCATGAAGTCTGTAGCGACTGCATTGTCAAGGTCATTTCTCACTGCCACATTGAACGGTCTGGACACTGTGTAGGAACCGTTCTCGATGTTCTCTGCCGTAGCCTCAGCTCCGTCGATGGAAACTGCCTTTACAAGAGACTCGTCCAGAGATCCGAGAGAGATGTATCCGATCGCGTAATCATTCTCTGATACTGTTGTCATCATAACGGATGTATTGTTTGTTACCTGAGCGTCAAGTGTTGTCATATCGTTGTCGTTCTCATCCACAACGCCGAACAGCTCTGTGAAAGCTCCTCTTGTTCCGGATCCTTCCTCACGGGAAACGACTGTGATCGTGCTTGATGCATCCCATTCAGAAGCTGCTGCGTCTCCTCCTTCTTCTGTTGCTGCTGCATCTCCTGATGCTGATGTATCATCTGAGCTGCTGCCACATCCTACAGCCAGTGATGCTACCATTCCTGCTGCTGCTAAAATTGCAATAAACTTTTTCATTTTCATTGTTTGTGATCTCCTTTTTCATAAGATTCGTGTTTGTTTGGTTATCTTCATCACGGTAATCATCATAAAAGAGAAATGTTAAATGTAAAATCAGGAGAATGTTAAATCTGTGTAAAGTCGAAAAAATCCCCATTTTACGCCATTTCGCATAAAATGAGGACATTTTTCCCGTTTTCTTTTTATCGATTTTACCGATATATCTGTCTAACCAAGGAGGAATCCTTCGAGATCCTGTATGGTGTAGAACACTTTATCCGCGCCTGCTTCTATAAATCTGTCAGCTGTCTCTTTGCACAGGCGGTCCTTCTCTTCCTGAGATAGCGCCTCGTACTCATCAAGGCTGAGTCCCATCTCCGAACTTCCTACCACGATACCGGCAGACCATACCCCTGCATTTCGTCCCTCTTTGATGTCAGAGACCGTATCTCCCACTTTCAGCACCCGGTTCACTTTCTTGATGCCAAGCGCTTCCATGTTCCGGAAGATCATATACGGATACGGACGCCCTTTCTGTCCGGTAGAATCCGGGCTGAACCACACATCCGGCTCATAGCCTTTCTCCCTCGCAGCCGGCACCACGATCTCCATCATCCTGTCATTGTATCCGGTGGTGGAACCGATCCGGAATCCGTTTCTTCTGAGGCGGTTCACTGCCTCCACCACGCCCGGCTTCGGATCGGAGTAGTCCGGCAGGATCCCGAGGAGCTTCTCCTCGAAGATCTGATAGAGTGCCTGCGCTTCCTCTTCTCCCGGCTCCTTTCCGTACTTTTCAGTCCAGAGATTATGGATCCGCTCCATCTTCAGCATGGTGCGGATGTGATCGATCTTGAGCATCCCCATGGGCTTTCGCACTTCCTCCATCGTAGGCTCGATGCCGTACTGTTTAAACACTTCCACAAACGCCTGCACCGGCGCCATACATCCAAAATCAACTGTGGTCCCCGCCCAGTCAAAGATCACTGCCTTAATTTTCTTCATAATCGTATCCCTCCAGAAATTCTTTTATGATCGCGCACACTTTTTCGATATCTTCCTTATATATCTCCCCGATATTCCCGATCCGGAATGTGGGAGCCTCGGTCACCTTGCCAGGATAGATCGCGTACCCTTTGTCCTTGATGTACTCATACATCTGGGCAAATGTAAAGCGGCACTCCTCCGGATAGAAGAAAGTTGTGATGATCGGCCCCTGATGTGTCCCGTCGATATAAGTACGGAATCCCATCTCCGCCATCCGCTCGATCAGGAGACGGTTGTTCTCCCTGTAACGTTTGCTCCGCGCTTCAATGCCGCCTTCTTCCTTCAGTTCTTTCATCGCCTGGGCAAATGCAAGGACCACATGTGTCGGTGAGGTAAATCTCCATTTTCCGTCCACTTCCATGGTCTTCCACTGGTCGTACAGGTCAAATGACAGACTTCTCGCCTTCCCCGCACTCGCCTCCAGCAGGTCTCTTCTCGCGATGACAAAGGAGAATCCGGGAACCCCCTGGATACATTTGTTGGCGCTGCTGACGATGAGATCAATGCCCCAGTCCGCCACCGGGATGTCCACGCCGCCGAAGCTGCTCATGGCGTCCACGATGAAGACTCTTCCCCTCTCTTTCACCACTTTTCCCACCGCCTCGATGTCATTGAGGATGCCGGATGTAGTCTCGCTGTGCACCATGGACACATGGGTGATCGCCGGATCCCCGTCCAGGATCTCCGCGATCTTCTGGGCATTGGGGACTTTATTATAATGCTCATTGTAGATCTGGTATTTGATGCCCGCATGGGAAGCGATATCCGCCATGCGCTCGCCGTACGCTCCGTTGGCACAGATCAGCAGTTCTTCATTCTCACCGATCACGCTCGTGAGCACAGACTCCACCCCGAACGTCCCGCTGCCCTGCATCAGCACCGCGGTGTACTCTTCTTCAGAGACATGTGCCAGCTCAAGGAGACCTTTCCTGATCTCCTGGGTGATCTGTTTGTAGTCGTCATCCCAGGTACAGTGGTCGAACATCATCTCTTTCTTCACAGTGTCCGTGGTCGTCAGAGGACCCGGGGTCAGTAATTTGTAACTTTTCATCTTCTTTCTTTTCCTTTCTCTTTTCCTTCTTATACTTCTATATCTAAAACGACGTTGGGGGCAGAAGCCTCCAACTACGATGCCTGCGACTCGTTCCGTGCTGCGCCGCCTGCGTATCATTCCGTGCTGCGCCGCCTGCATATCATTCCGTGCTGCGCGCTCCCCACAGCATGGATTCTCACTTGCACTCTTCCGAGAGTTCCTGGTGTTCCTCCAGAAGATCCACGGTCAGCGGTTCTTCAAACACTTTTGGATTCGCGGAGATATTCGCCGCATCCGTCGTCTCGCCCTCATACAGGGCAAGGGGGTAATAAGTCTGCAGTTCTTCCCTGCCATTCTCAATGATGCACTGCGCCATCTCCATCGCCTTCTCATTGGAGTCCGCCCCTTTGTCCGCCACAGCCTGCTGGCGAAGCCCGAACCCGACCGCCGCCTCACCGGCGCGCACTTTCTTTAGTGGAGCAGAACCGGAATCCTCGATGTGGTCGCCTGCATATCCGTTCTCATCCAGCGCATTCTTCATCGCCTGGACCGCCTCGTCGTCCGCGTTGGAGTAGATCACCACCTGATCTTCGCCGGATCCGCTTTCCCCTGCGATCCCCGCGCCGATCCCGACTGCCGCCACCGCTGCCGCCGCAAGAACAGCCGCAGTCCTCCGGGGCGTCAGTTTCCATCGTTTTCCCGCAGCCCCGGCCGCCGCAGACGCTCCTGCTGCTGAGTTCTGCCGTGCCTGGCTGTAGTCCGCCAGATTCTGGAACAGGAACTTTCCTGCCATGTTTGTGAACAGGATCAGGAGAGAGAGTACGAAGATCTCATTGTACTGATTAAAATACTGCAGTTCCTTGATCTTTGTGGTGACCAGCATGGTCTTCGCGCCCGCCAGGAAGATCACCGCGCTGACCGTGACCATGGCGTTCACGAAATAGTAGCTGAACACCTCCAGCAGGCTGGACACCGCGTTGGGCGTCACCACCCGGATGATGGTCCTCACCCAGTTGTCACCCATGAGCATGGCCGTGGTCTCCCAGGACCCGTTCATCTTGGAGAGGGAACTCTTCATCATCAGATATGGCGTGGAGAAAAAATGCACCATATTGCAGATGATCAGGATCAGGAACGTATTCTGGATCGGTGTTCCCGAGAAACAGAACAGGTAGGCAAGACCGATCACCATTCCCGGGATCGTGTTGGTGATCAGGGCAATGCTCTCGATCACACTCTTCAGCCTTCCGCTCACCGTGCTCCGCGCCGTCACCAGCGCCGCGCCGTAGGAAACAAGAGTTCCCGCCAGCGCCGTGATCACAGCCACCATCACAGAATTCAGGTATACCCCGAACAGACTGCTGTCCTCAAACACCGCCCGCACATGCTCCAGGGTGAAGGATACCCGGTAGGGCCACTCATCCACAAAAGGCACCAGGAACATGACCAGGAATACGGAGAACACAGCGATCAGGATCAGCGCGCTGGCCAGAGAGAATACCACATCCCTGCCCCGGCTCCGCTTCAGCTCGATCTGGGAGATCTTATTGTACCGCACATTGTACCGCTCCAGGATAGTCAGCACTGTGATGCTGACCACAGAGGGAACCAGCATGACCAGCGCCACCACTGCTCCGTTCCCGAAGTTGGGAACGCTTCCCAGCATCTCCGTGTAAAGGACGCTGGCGATCACCTCAAAACTCCCGCCCACCGACGCCGGAATACCGAAGTCCGTAAAGCAGAGGAAAAATGTCTGGATAAAAGACGCCGCCAGAGTCCCCAGAAGGGGCTGGAGTACGGTCAGCCGGAAGGTCTTGAATGGCGTGTCTCCCATAAGCCGTGAGACGACCGTATACTTCTTGTCGATATATCCCATGGTATTGTTGATCAGCATGAACGAGATCGGAAGCGTGTAGATCACATATCCCAGGAGCAGTCCGTTGAACCCGTCCGCTCCGTCCACGGAAAAGGATTCCATGAGGATACGTATCATGGGAACACACAGGAAAGAAAGGAAGAACACCGCCACGATCACAAAGATCAGTTTGATCTCTCTGTTTTTTCTCATCGTCTTCATCCTCTTATGAAACCTGCATCTGCGCCTGGAACTGTCCCGCGAACAGCTTGTAGATATTGTTCTTCTTGATCTCAAGCTGGTTCAGGATGAACCGCTGTACAAATCCGTTCTCCGGTTTTGAGATGATCTCCTCCGGGTCACCGAACTGTGCGATCTGTCCGTCGTTGATGATCATGACCCGGTCAGAAAGAGTCAGCGCCTCCTCCGGATCGTGTGTCACGATGATCGTGGTCAGGTTATATTCCTTGGCGATGGTCCTGATCCGATCCTTGATAGACTCCTTGATCACCCCGTCCAGAGCGCTCAAAGGCTCATCCAGGAGCAGGATCTTCGGCTTCATCACCATGGTCCTTGCCAGGGCGACTCTCTGTTTCTGTCCGCCGGAGAGCTGACCGCTCCGCTTGTTCAGATGCTCCTCCAGTCCCAGGAGCCGGATCAGGTCGTCCACCTCCTCCTGAGTGGAGATCCCCGGTTTATTCCGCAGTCCGTATGTAATGTTCTGGTACACGTTCAGGTTGGGGAACAGGGCGTAGTCCTGAAATACGATATTGAAGCCCCGTTTCTCCATGGGAACATTCGTCAGGTCCTTTCCATTAAAGAGGATCTGCCCTTCGTCCGCCTCTATGATCCCCAGGATCAGGTTGAGCAGCGTCGTCTTCCCGCACCCGGAAGGTCCCAGGATCGAGACGATCTCCCCGTCTTCGATATCAAGACTGATGCCCTTGAGCACCGGCGTACCGTCATAACTCTTCTTTACATTCTTTAAACTCAGCATAGTGCAGCTCCTTTCGCGTTGCCGTTCACCTCTGACCTTCGCCCTCAGGAACGACAACCCTTTCGTACATCCAGATTATGCACTGCTTTTCGTTTTTCGGCTATCAAGAAAAAATTAAGCCTTTGTAAAGGGAATGTAAACTTTACAAAGGCTTAACGTATGTATTGATGTAGAAATTCTACGGTATTTTTCTATGAGGTTTCTCTTCCTCCGCCCCGGAGGGATACGCCCGCTCCCGGACCATCTTCTCTCCCCGGTCCAGGATCTTCACATAGCGGTCATAGTCCGACGCAATGATCCCCATATACAACATATCCACGATCAGAAGCTGGGGCATCCGTGAAAAGATGGCGTTCCCGTAGATAAACTGCTCCTGGCTGGTGCAGATCAGGATATCCGCGTATCTGCTGATCGGCGAATCCTTGAAATTCGTGATGGCGATGGTGGTGGCACCCGCCTTCTTCGCGGTCTTCATCACGTCCACCGTGTCCTTCGATTCCCCGGAATAGGAGATCCCCACTGCCGCGTCCCCCTCGGAGAGATTCCCCGCTGAGATCTGCTGATAATAGTAGTCGCTGAAATACCGACAGGGCAGCCCAAGATAGAGAAGCTTTGCCAGGAGGTCCTGGGCCGCCACCCCGGAGTTCTCCACACTGTAGATATTGATCGACTTTGCCGTCCGCAGCGTATCCACCGCTTTCCTGTATGTCTTTATGGAAATATTCTTCAGCGTCTCCTCCAGCATCCTGGACGCGGTCTCCGTCATATAAGCCGGGATCTCGTCCAGGGTCGTCTCCTCCCGGAGCGTGTACCCGTACATGGGCACCGCCGACCGCGCCTTCTCCGGTTCCGCGGACGCAAGCTCCGCCACCAGACGGTATTTAAAATCCTTATACCCCGTAAAACCCAGCGCCCGGAGCATCCGGAGCACCGTGGGCTGGCTGACGTCCGCCGCCTTCGCCAGCCGGTCAATGGACGCCCCCGCGGCGTCCTCCATGTGATCCAGGATATAATCCGCCGCTTTTTTCTCCGATTTCCGCAGGTCTCCATAGCCTGCCATGATCTGTTTTGTGATTCCGTTCTTCATTAATATTTCGCCCGCTCTCTTCTGTAGATTTTCTACAAATCTCTGATAAAATTACAAAAATCTGATCCGATTTTATTATAGCAGAGTAGAGAAGTGGGCGGGTTCACAGATTATGTTAAATCTTTGTAAAATCGTTCATTCTTCCTCTCTGTTGATCTGCAGCAGGCACATAGACACAACTCCCACAGTTCCTCCTATAAAAAGTCCCGCGATAAATGCAGCCAATACCATTTTCATCTCCCCTTTACTTTTCCCGAGTATTCCCGGTTATGCAAAATCTTATTCCCATGGAAACAGGATTATGCAGGGACTAAATGTGAACGATCCAGAATAATCTTGAATGTCCTTCTGCTTCATGATAAAGTGAAAATATATCTGCTGGCATTGAAAAGGAGTGAAGGAAAGGTGCGTAAGAAACTTCCAATCGGTATTGATGGATTTGAAAAAATCAGGACGAACGATTTTTATTATGTAGATAAAACAATGTTCATTAAAGAGCTTCTGCAAAACTGGGGTGAAGTAAACTTGTTTACCCGTCCCAGGCGTTTTGGAAAGACATTAAACATGAGCATGCTGAAGAACTTTTTTGAGATAGGGGGCGACCCAGCACTGTTCGACGGTTTAAAGATTGTGCAGGAACAAGAATTATGCGAGAAATACATGGGGAAGTTTCCGGTGATCTCTATCAGTCTGAAAAGTGTGGATGGGATGAAGTATGAGTCAGCGGCAGAGGCACTGAAAACAGTTATCGGAGATGCTGCTATGGATTTCCGCTTTTTAAAAGAGAGCAAGGCTCTATCCGAGGAAGAAAAGGAGTCTTATGCCCGTCTGATAAAGATAGGATCAGGGGAAGAGGGTAAATATGCCATGACGGAGGAGGTGGCGGCTTCTGGTCTCAAGACGCTTTCGCAGCTCCTTGAAAAGCACTATGGACAGAAGGTCATTCTTCTGATCGACGAATATGACGTGCCGCTTGATAAGGCATTCCAGGGAGGATATTATGATGAGATGGTGAGCCTTGTCCGAAACCTGCTTGGCAATGCGCTTAAAACTAATGGCAGCCTGTACTTTGCGGTGCTTACAGGGTGTTTGCGGATCTCCAAAGAAAGTATCTTCACGGGGCTGAACAATATGAAAGTACACACAGTCTCGGATGTTCGATATGATGAGTTCTTCGGCTTTACCAATACAGATGTGGATGAAATGCTGGCGTTCTATAACCTGTCTTCTTACAAGGATGTGATGCGGGAGTGGTATGATGGATATCGCTTTGGAAATACGGATGTGTATTGTCCATGGGATGTAATAAATTATTGCGATGAGCTGTTGGCAGATCCGTCCGCTCCGCCCAAAAACTACTGGGCCAATACCAGCGGAAATGAACTGATACTTCGTATGCTGAAACAGGCTGATCAGACCACTAAGGATGAAGTAGAAGAGTTATTAAACGGTGGTCAGATAACAAAACGTATAAAACAGGAACTGACATATCGAGATATAGATGACAGCTTCGAAAATATATGGAGCGTGGTTTATGCTACAGGATACCTGACAGGAATGCATATGGAGCAGGCGGATGCGGATATATTCAGGCTATGGATACCGAATGGAGAGATACGCAAACTGTTTTATGAATTGACAGAGGACTGGTTTCGAGAGGTGACACGTTCCGACTCTGCAAGGATCAACCGGTTCTGCGCAGCATTCCCGAAAGGGGACGCAGCTACGATCCAGGATATGCTCCATGATTACCTGTGGGATTCCATCAGTGTGAGAGACACAGCAGTACGCAGGAACATGAAGGAAAACTTTTATCATGGAATGCTGCTTGGGCTTTTGCGGAGTCAGGATAGCTGGCTGGTAAGGTCAAATGCAGAGATGGGGGAAGGTTACAGCGACATCTCCATCCTGACGCCAGACAGAGTCGGTATCATCATCGAATTGAAGTATGCGGAGGATGGGCACCTGAAGGCAGCGTGCAGTGAGGCTCTTAAGCAGATTGAAGAAAAAAAATATGCGGAAGGGCTAAAGCGTCGTGGCGCGAAAAAACTCATCAAATACGGGATAGCATTCTGTGGGAAAGACTGTATGGTAGTTATGGCATGAACTAATGCGTTTCTTACTATAGAAGAAAGCCCCGGACAGGATCTCAGAAGTCCTGCCCGGGGCTTCAAAATAACCGCTTCTTTTATCAGATCATATCATCAGCTCGCAATCCCATACATCCACGCCGCTGTCCTGGAACACCCTGCGCAGATGCTCATGGAGCTGTTCTCTCGTCACGCCCTTCTTCAGGATCACCTGGATAAATCCGCCTCCGCCGGCGCCGGAAATAAACTTTCCATCGATCAGTTCTTCGCAGACCAGCAGGATCTGATCGATACAGGTATTGGTCGTTCCGCTGTCCAACTGACAGGACAGTTCCCAGTGGCGTTTCAGAAGAGAGGCAAATTCATCGATGTCTCCCTGCTCCAGAGCAAGCCGCATGAGCACCGCCACTCCCTTCATCTCCTTCAGCGCTTCCAGAGATTCCGGTCTGCTGCCGATGTATCCGCCTACTACATCCCTCAGAAGATTCCGGGCTAGCCGCCGCTGTCCCGTGTAGATCAGCGCGAAACGATCTTTCAGCTCCTGTTTTCCATCTTCCGGCATCTCGATCTTCTCCACCTTCAGGTGCTGGTCGATGCCCGGGCGGGTCGTGATAAACTTGATTCCGTCTGTAAGGCCGCCGACCTGGTCCTGCCAGCCGCCGCCTGTGCTCATGATCTGCTCCATCCCGAGGACGACATCATAGATCTCATCCTCTGTTCTGTCCAGACCGAGGAATTCAAAGATTCCTTTTACGCATGCCCCGGATAAGATGCTGCTGGTCCCCAGACCGGACCCTTTCGGTACCCCGTATACCTGAGTAGAAAGATAAATCCCTCCTCCCAGCTTTTGCAGGATCTCCTTCAGATCCGCCTTTTCCTGTATGGGGATGATACCACAGGCGATCAGCGCTGCTTTGTGGAGTGCAAAGGAGTCATATGGATTATGGCAGTCCTGGATCTCATCCGCATTATCGATCACAGTGTACACACCGATATCCTTGCTCTCAAACTCCACATGGAGTTCATCCAGCCGTTTCACCGTGATCTGCACGGGACAGATCCCCCGCAGTTTCATTGCCGCGTTGAGGACCACGCCCCCCTTCTCGTTGCAGTGGGGCGGCGTATCCGTCCAGCCTCCTCCCCAGTTTACACGGACCGGGAGCTCAACGTCCACTCTGTCTCTGCATATCTTATAGCCGCTGCTGTCAGGAAGGTTCTTCTTCGCGGAATTGTAGACTGCTTCCTGTATCGTCCCGAAACAGCTTGTCTCCAATGCATCATAGTGCTGATCTTCAAAAAACTTTCCCTCATGTTTCATATATCTGGACAGAGCGTAATAGATTCGTATCCTCAGAGAGAAATCCGCTTCCTCCGCATCCTTAAGGAGAAGATGAAATATATCTTCAGATATGCCCCTCTTTCCGAAAATCTCAAGCGCATCTCTGTAATACTGTCCGTCCTCCAATGCCCATATAAAACGCCTTGTCAGGATCCGGTTCTCAAGTTCGCCTTCCCATGCATGGGCCGCGGAAATATCTGTCTCATTAAAGCTGGAGTACAGGCTCATCCTTTCACTTTCCCGCCAGGCTTTGATTTCCGCTTCTGAAGCCGTCCCGCAGGCCATTCTGTACAGAATATCCGCCGCATCCAGCGCTTCCTCATGGGTAGAGCATACCGGATAGAGACGTGCAAACCAGAGATAGGTTTCGTCGTCATCCCAGAGATCTTCCGGCTTCACACCGTTTCTGTCCATCATCTCTTCCAGCGTATTTTCCAGAAATGCGGTCTCTCCCGGATATCTTCCCTTCGGATTATCCTGCACACCATAGATCCGTACCACATGTCTTCCGTCCCGAAGCTCCGCTCCGTGCAGCACTATATCTTCCGGGACGCTGCGGTCGCAGACACGCACATGGGAAAGGACCGCCCCCGCTCCTACTTCGGAGTTTCCGATCACGTAGGCATTTTCCACATAGGCTCCTGCTTCCACCTTCGCCCTGCGTCCCACATAGGCATTGTGCGCGGCAAATCCCTCGCCCGTCACGGCAGAATTCACCTGCATCTTCCAGTCAAGGAATTCATAATCCTGGACGTCCTGTGTCACAAGCTGCCGGAGCTCCCGCGTAGTCCCGAAGTGGATAAACTCCGCGGGTGAAAGACAGATCAGCTTCATGGAAAACTCGTGGATCGCGTTCCAGATCTCTGTGCGGCAGTCGTGAAGCGCATCATTCAGGCTGCCCTCCGCTGCTTCTTTATAGAAATCATCCAGGGTAGAATCGCTTGCCAGGGGATAAAGAAAATCACCGTAAAAACTGATCCTTGCCTCTTCATTGCAGAATCTGCGGAATTTAGCCTCATCCGGTCTGTGATCCGTCGTGATCAGTCCATATAACGCTTCCAGAAGCCGATTCCCGAATATAACCGCTCCGGTGTCAAGATCTACATTACCTTCTACGTTCACAGCCCCCATCTCCTGAAGACGTTCTTCCGTCTGCTTATGAAGGAAGCACTTCACATAATCATTTCCATCATTCAGGAATACTCCGTGGTTCTTCCCCGTGCTCACCGGCTCCTTGATGGAGATCGCCGCCGCACCGTTAAACTGGGCGTCAATCTGCAGCGGATTGAACAGAAGGAGAACGTCTCCTGACAGAACCAGCATTCCCTCCTGGATCCGCGATGGCACTCCCGACATTCCAATGATGAATTCATCAAAAAGCGTAGAACCCCGTCCGTCCGGCAGTTCCCTCGGCACCGGAGAAAACAGTTTCCCGACGGCTGAATACTGGGGTACACGCTTACTGTCCCCACCGGAATGGATCACCAGGATCCGGCGTCCTTTAAAAGGATGCTCCTCTCCCGGAAGCTGCTCCCCGATATACTTCATCACCTGGAATGTGGCTCCCCCGGATCCGACTCTCTTCCCGTCCGGATCCGGAAGGACTGCATAATGTGTACTCTCCGGAAGAAGCCCCTTTTCAAGCCTCTCACTGATCTGTTCCCGGTACGCATCCGCCTGAGCCTCATTGGATGCGGTCAGGATGATATAATCCCATTTGATAAAATTTCTCTTTCTTAAACTCCTCTCATAATCCTCCCAGGAATCCAGATAAGACTGGCGGAGGAAAAGGTTCTTCATTTTCTTAAAACGCATGATACTCTCCCTTTGTATAACCTTGTTCCGGAACCATAATGCCATTGCGCAGGCATTTATTATCCCTGTGGCATAACATCCTTTATTTAAATATACGTAAATAGATTACCACGCAGA
>DWXK01000102.1 GCA_019119205.1 Candidatus Mediterraneibacter intestinavium | reverse complement strand
GTCGAAATAAAGCCGCTCAAACAAGCCGTTCACATAACCCGCAACAAGGTAGATCAATGCATAAAGACCGATGATATCTCCAAACTGTATATCCATCAGCAGTCCACAGGCAACCCCGACGATCATCCCTTCTCTCGAACCACGCATAAATCCGAAAGCCGCTGTCACGATGATCAGCAGATTTGGCTTGATCCCTGCCAGTTCCAGATGAGGAAAGACCGTACACTGCAGCAGGTAGGCGATGATCACGATCACAGCTGTGACCAGGACACGTTTCAATTTCAGAACTTTCATCCCAGGACCACCTCCCTATTCGCTCTCATTCTCGCCGGTGAGCTCGGCTTTCGTTGTTGTGATGACAAGGACTTCCTGTATATTTTTGAAATCCACCGCCGGCGTGATATAGCCGGAACGGGTCAGATTGTTGGAGTCCACGGTCACTTCACTTACGTATCCGATCAGGATGCCCTGAAGGTATTTGTCACTGATATATGAAGTCACGATCTGATCTCCCACGGCAACCTCATTCTCATTGTTCTCCATCTGTTCAAAACGGATCTGTCCGTCACTCATAAGAGCAAGATCTCCGCTCACGATACAGCGGTCTGACGTGGAGAGCACCATACCGCTCACATTGCTGGAGTCATCAATGATCGAGCGCACTTTCGCCCAGGTCGGACCAACCTCCACAACGATCCCGACAAGCCCGCTTCCCGCCATGACGTTCATATCCACTTCGATCCCGTCCCGGCTCCCTTTATCGATCGTAAAGGTATTGAACCAGTTTCCGGAATCGCTGCCGATGACGTGTGCTGCCGTCTTTTCATATTCTGCATAGTTGGAGTCAAGCTGATAGAGCTCCTGCAGACGTTCCAGTTCGTATCTCTCCTCCTGAAGATAATTATTCTCCGTCATAAGAGAGTCGACCTGTTCCTGAAGCTTTTCGTTTTCAGAGCGGAGCTGCTGCATCGTCTCGAAATTGTCCGTCATATCCCCCAGCCATCCGCCGACATAATTGATGCCCTGCTGGAGCGGGATCACGGTCACATTGGCAAGTGCCTTAAAAGGTCCCGACGCCTTGTCCGAAAAGGACGAGAGCAGCATCATTATGATACAGAAAATAGAAAGTCCCAAAAGCAGATATCTGTTAACGGCCGAAGCCTGATTTTTCTTTTTCATTATCTCAACCACCTGTAATCTTCATCTAACATGGAATAAGTGAGCCTTCTGTAAAGTTTCTTGTCCAGAATGATCTTCTGGAGCCCTTTTACCGCACAGAGTTCCGGATCCGGCACCGTCATGACCGGAAGACCGACAGACTCTTCAAGATATGTAGAGAGCCCTCTGAGATTGGCGATACCTCCTGTCAGGTAGATCCCGTCGGCTTCGATCGCCCTTCTCACATCCGGAGGCGTCCTGTCGATCATAGAACGGATCGCGCGGACACATTCCTCCAAAGGCTCCTTCATAGCGGCGCGGACAAGACTGATCGGAATGTCCGTCTGGGAGGGGACACCGGAGATCAGGTCCCTTCCCGACACCGTCAGGGTGCTTCCGGTATCCTGATCAAAAACACCGAATTCTTTCCTGAGGCGTTCCGACGTCATACGTCCGATGAGAAAATCCCTGCTGTGCCGTACCAGATTGCCGATCGCCGTGTCAAAATGCTCGCCGCCTGTCTTTACAAGCCGGTTCAGCACCATACCTCCGGACGAGAGGACAGAGAGTTCTGTCGTACCTCCTCCGAAATTGGCGATAAAAACACCTTTTTCATTCATGATATCGATGCCGAATCCGATGGCATCTGCGAGCCCGCGCTCTACGATGCGCACAGATTTTGCTTTTGCTTCCGAGTGAAAGACAAGGTCATAAAATGCCTTTTTCTCAACTTCGGTCACATCAGTCGGCACAGCGATCACATATTCCGCGCCCCGCACGAACTGACGGTCTGTTCCCAGGAGATTTCCCAGCAGATACTGCATGTCGTCAAAATGCGCGATCACGCCGTTCTTCATCGGAAACACGACCTGGATATTTTCCGGGGCCTTCTCATACATATCATATGCTTCGTCCCCCACGGAAAAAATATACTTTTTATCTTTCATGGCGATCACATTCTTTTCACGCCATATCCTGTCCTTTTTTTTGTCGAACACCTTGATCTCATATGTCCCCAGATCAAGTCCATAAACATTTCTCGCCATACTCAGCTCAATCCCCTTATCATCCCCGGGCCTCAGTCGAAAAAGCCCTTATCCCTTAAACTAACAAAACAGTTGTCCCCTATGATAATGTGATCCAAAAGATCGATGCCAATGAGCATTCCGGCTTCCAGTACACGTTTTGTGATCATGATATCCTCCTTGCTCGGAGTAGGATCTCCGCTGGGATGATTGTGCAGGAGGATGACAGAAACCGCATTTTTCTTCAGCGCCTCCACGAAGATCTCACGAGGTGAGACCAGTGTCGTGTTCACAGTTCCCACGGAAATGTCATTCTCACCCAGAAATCTTGATCTGGTGTTCAGAAAGAGAAGTTTCATGATCTCTCTGGTCCTGTGCCGCATATCCTCCATATAATACTGTGCGATCGTCTCCGGCGCAGAAAAATCAAGCCGTTTCCGCGCTTCTGCTTTGGAAAGCCTCTTCGACAGTTCTGAGAGGCAGAGGATCTGTATCGCCTTGACTCTTCCGATCCCTTTCAGCCCGGTAAGCTGCTCCAGTGTCCACTGGTGGATGCTCAGGATCCCGTCCTGGATAAAATCAGGATGAAGGATTTTCTGCGCAAGCTGGAGCGAATTCTCCCCTTTTGTACCGGTACGCAGCAGGACAGCCAGAAGCTCCGCATCCGTCAGATTCTCTGCTCCGTATTGCTCACACTTCTCATAAGGCCGCTCATCGCGGTGCATTTCTTTGATCGTATTGCTCTTATTCATACTCTATGATACCACTGCTATGGCACAATACAACGATTTATTTTAGCACAGTTTCAAAATCGTGTATAGAGATGGAATATAAACTTTTTGTGAAAACTAAGCCATGCAGAAAAAGAAGAAGGAAGGATCCAGGGGAGCTTGCTTCCATGGGTCCCTTGCTTTTTCTTTTTATATACGGCGCAGCCGTACAGCGAGATGGAGCACAGCGGAATCGAGCTGCTGCATGGCTACGCCGGAAAACTCATCTTACTTTTCACTATACGGCGCGTACTTCCGTATGACTGCTTCCGCCACCTTCATCCCGTCCATTGCAGCCGATGTGATGCCGCCTGCATATCCCGCGCCTTCGCCGCACGGATAGATCCAGGAGAAGCTTGATGTGAATTCCTCGTTACGGACAATGCGGACTGGAGAGGATGTTCTGCTCTCCACGCCGGAGAGCAGGGCGTCGTCATCTGCGAATCCCCGGATCCGGCGGTCCATAGCGCGGATCCCCTTCTCGATAGAATCTGAGATCTCTTCGGGAAAGATGTTCCTTAAGTTCCCCCGTGAAAATGAGCCTTTTATGTTCGGACGAATGGTTCCGAAGCCTTCACTGACCCTGCCGGCGCAGAAATCTGCAAACCGCTGGACGGGAACTCTTCCCTGCCCCTCCTCCCAGGCTTTCCGTTCGAGTTCCCTCTGAAAGGCAACTCCGGCGAGAGGACCGTCTCCGCCGTAATCTGCCGGAGATACTGTGACGATCACCGCACTGTTGGCATTTTCCCCTGCACGGTCATGGTAACTCATCCCATTGACAGCGAGAAGCCCTTCCTCCGAAGAAGCATTGACTACATATCCTCCCGGACACATGCAGAAGGTGTATACCCCTCTTCCGTTCTCCAGTTTCTCTGTCAGCTTATACGCCGCTGCAGGAAGGTCTCCTCTCTCTTCTCTCCCATACTGGGACGCGTCGATCATCTTCTGCAGGTGCTCCACACGCACTCCGACTGCGAACGATTTTGCCTCCATGGGGACTTCCCGGAGGTGGAGCATCTCAAAAGTATCCCTGGCGCTGTGACCGATCGCAAGGATAAGGGGACCGGTCCGGAGCTGTTCCTTCCCGTTTACCATGACGGTTCGCTCCTCCGTCAGGATGTCTGTCACTTTGGCATGGAACCGGAACTCTCCTCCCAGTTCGATGATCCGGCTGCGCATGGACTCCACCACACGGATCAGGATGTCCGTCCCGATATGCGGTTTCTGCTGATACAGGATCTCCGAAGAAGCTCCGAATCCCACGAAAGTTTCCAGGACAAAACGGTTCCTTCCCGCCGAGTCCTTCACAAGTGTATTTAACTTTCCATCCGAAAACGTTCCGGCACCGCCCTCTCCGAACTGTACATTCGAATCCGGATCCAGAATGCCGTCCCTCCAGAACCGGTCTACGTCCTTTTTTCGCTCCTGCACCGGACCGCCCCGTTCCAGCACAAGCGGGCGCATTCCGGAGAGAGCCAGCAGATAGGCGCAGAACAGTCCCGCCGGACCACTGCCGACCACGACAGGGCGGTGTTCGAGTGATGTCTCTCCGTGCTCAGGGATACGGTAAGGTTTTTCTTCGATCTTCTGAACCTTGTTTTTCATCCTCCGCAGCAGCGCTTTCTCATTTTTCACCCGAAAATCTACCATATACACGTAAAAAAGCTCCGGCTTTTTCCTTGCGTCAAGGGACTGCCTTCGCACCTGATATCCCAGGAGTTCCTCTTCCCGGATCTTTAATGTCTTTATGAGTTTTGAACGAATCTGATCCGGAGTGTGTTCCACCGGAAGTTTCAGCTGGCTGATCCTAAGCATAATAACGCTGTCTCCTTTTCTTATCACAGTTTTAGTCCAGGGCTGCATGCTCCCCGGCTATCCGCCCGCTCGCCCATGCCCACTGCAGGTTATAGCCTCCGCATATGCCGTCCACATCCAGGATCTCCCCGGCAAAATAAAGCCCGGGTATATACAGAGACTCCAGTGTCTCCGGATCTACTTCTGAAGTGTCGATCCCCCCGCAGCAGACCTGCGCCTGATCGTAGGAATTGGTCCCTGTCACAGTGACTCGAAACTCCTTGATCATGCTGCACAGAGCGGCGAGTTCCGCTTCAGTCAGATCTCCCGCTCTCTTTTCACGGTGGATCCCGGTCAGCCGGATCCAGAGATCGGACAGCTTTTTATGGAACAGTCCGATCAGGAATTCCTCCGCTGTCTTATCCGGGCGCACAGAAGCCCTTGCTTTCAGGAAAGCATTCATCTGTCCTTCTGAAAAATCCGGCATAAAGTCAAGTACGGCTTCAACCTGTTTTCCCTCATAAAGCGCGCGGGATGCATACCGGCTGACCTGAAAGACCGGGATCCCTGAGATCCCGTAATTAGTCAGCTGGATCTCCCCTGTGTCCTTTGCAAGGAAGACTCCGTCTCCAAAGAGGGAGACCGTGCCGTTTACTCTCACCCCGGCGATCTGCTTGAAAAAGCTGCCATCGCATTTCAGCTGTACAAGAGCGGGGAGCACCGGCAGGATCCGGTGTCCCAGCTTCTTTGCCAGATCGTACCCGGAACCGTCTGACCCTGTGGACGGAGCAGCTTTTGAACCCGCACAGAGGACGACGCTGTCGGCACGGTAACTTTCTGCCACAGAAGACGGACGAGACTTGCCGGACTTGGAGGATGATGAGTTCTCTCTCTCCTCATCTGTCAGGATACGGAATCCCTTTTTCCCCGGAAGGATCTCGCGGCAGTGCACCCCGGTCCTTACATTCACTCCCAGGCGCCTCAGTTCCATCCGAAGGGCATCCAGGACCGCGGATGCCTGATCCGAATTCGGATAGATGTAGCCGTTCCTGTTTTTGGAGTAGACCCCCAGCTGAAGAAAAAAAGAGATCGCGTCTCGGGCGGTGAACCGTTCGATGATCCCCCAGGGAAACAGTGGGTCCTCCGAGTGATAAAAGATCGGTTCCTGATGTATATTGGTAAAATTACACCTTCCGTTTCCGGTGGACAGGATCTTCTTTCCCACCCGGTCTTTGTGTTCGAACAGGGTCACTTCCGCACCGGCAGACGCCGCCGCGACCGCTGCCATCATGCCGGACGCGCCGGCTCCGATCACTGTAACTTTTTTCATGGGAGACCTCCTTTTTGTTCCAGTGTTTCTTTACGACATTTTTCAATCATTGAAGAGAAAAGGGAAAATATATCCTACAGCAGTTTTTTCACTTCGCTCATGGCGATGACGCCGGCATCGATCATGCTCTGCAGTGACTTCAGGATCCCCAGTTTCGCGTGATACCAGGTCAGACCGCCCTGGAAATAGACTGCATAAGGCGGCTTGATCGGACCGTCGGCTGAAAGTTCGATCGAGGAGCCCTGGACAAAGGCGCCTGCAGCCATGATCACATCGCTGTCATACCCCGGCATCGCCCATGGTTCCGGAGTGACATAGCTGTCCACCGGAGCCGCCGCCTGGATCCCCTGGCAGAATGCGATGACCCCTTCCGGAGTCCCGAGAGTCACTGCCTGGATGATATCGTGCCGGGATTCCGAGCCGTTCGGGACCACCGAAAATCCAAGCTGCTCATAGATATTTGCAGCGAATACCGCTCCCTTCAGGGCGCCGCAGACCACGGTGGGCGCCAGGAAGAAGCCCTGATAGAAGGACTGCATGACACCCAGGGAGGCGCCGACTTCTTTCCCCAGTCCCGGTGAGGTCAGCCGATATGCGCAGTTCTCAATCAGGTCTGCTCTCCCTGCGATATATCCGCCGATGGGGGCAAGCCCGCCTCCCGGGTTCTTGATGAGGGACCCTACGACCATGTCAGCCCCCACATCGCTGGGTTCGATCGTCTCAACAAATTCACCGTAGCAGTTATCTACCATACAGATCACATCTGGTCTGCGCTCCTTGATAAAAGAGATCAGCTCTCCGATCTTCTCCACCGAATAGCTGGGACGCGTCTGGTAGCCCTTGGACCGCTGGATCGTGACCAGCTTTGTCTTCTCATTGAGTGCCGCCTCGATCGCCGGATAATCAAAATACCCGTCTTCAAGAAGGTCCACCTGACGGTAGGTGATGCCGTACTCGGCGAGAGACCCCTTCGACGGGCGGATCCCGATCACTTCCTCCAGTGTGTCGTAAGGTTTTCCTACCGGTGAGAGCAGTTCGTCCCCGGGGCGCAGGTTTGCCGCAAGCGCCAGCGCCAGAGCATGCGTCCCGCAGGTGATCTGAGGCCGGACCAGAGCCGCCTCCGTATGGAATACAGAGGCATACACGTCTTCCAGAGTATCTCTTCCCAGGTCATTATATCCATAGCCGCTGACATAGTTAAAGCATGCCTCGCTGACCCGGTTCACCTGCATGGCATGGATGACCTTCATCTGATTGTACTCTGCAGTACGGTCAAACTCACAAAAACGGTCTTTCAGCTTCTCCTCTGTCTTCTGCCCCAGTTCCCAGACCTGGCGGGAGATGCCAAGCTGTCCGTAGATTGACTGTGTCGTTGTACTTTCCATTTCCTTTTTCTCATTTCCTTTCCATATTTCTCATTTTCCCTTTATCTTCCCCGGCTCTTCCGGCGGACGCTTTCATATCGAGGATCCGGCAGATCCGGCTCTGTGCAGACGGCCGCTGCTGCGTTTCATTCCTCAGGGATGATCTGTTTTTCTCTGAGCACAGACAGCATAGACTCCAGGATTTTCCGCTCATCCTGCTCATTCTCCTGTCTGTCGATCCAGACCACATCCCGTTCCCTCCGGAACCAGGTGAGCTGGCGTTTTGCAAAATGGCGGGTATCCCGTTTGATGATCCGCACTGCCTCTTCCAGAGGATATTCTTCCTCCAGGTAAGCAAAGAGTTCCTTGTATCCCAGCCCCTGCATGGAGACGCTGTCCCTGGGCAGCCCTCTGTCTTTTAATCTGCGGACTTCCTCGAGAAGTCCCTGTTCCATCATCTTGTCCACTCTCCGGTCGATCCGGTCGTACAGAGCTTTCCTGTCGTCAGTGAGGACAAAGTAGGCAAAGTTGTAGGGAGACTCTTTCTGCCGCTCCCGTTCATTGTGCTCTGAGATCTTCTGCCCTGTCTTCCGGTTGAATTCCAGAGCGCGGATCACCCTTTTTACGTTATGGGGGTGGATCTGTTCCGCTGCCTGCGAATCTGCTTTTTCCAGCAGAGCATAAAGGGACTCTGCTCCTTCTTCCCTGGCTTTTTTCTCCAGTTCTTCGCGGAAAGACAGATCACTGTCATTCTCCGTGAAATCTATGTCATAGAGGAGCGCCTGGATATAGAATCCGGTCCCGCCGACGACGATGGGGATATGTCCGTTGCGGAAGATCTCCTCCATCGCCTCTTTTGCAAGTTCCTGGAAACGCACTACGTTAAACGCTTCCTCAGGTTCAAGGACGTCCACGAGATAATGCGGGATTCCCTGCATCTCATCTTTCGTGATCTTCGCGGAACCGATGTCCATCTGCCGGTATACCTGCATAGAATCAGCGGAGATGATCTCTCCGCCGACAGCTTTGGCAAGACCGATGGACGCCGCAGTCTTTCCCACTGCGGTTGGTCCGGTCAGTATGATAAGTGGTCTCTTTTTCATGTTAAATAACCTTCTTTTAGATTGCCTGATATTTCCTATACGATCCGTTTAAACTTCTTTTCAAGCTCCCTGCGGGTCATGGCGATGATCGTCGGTCTCCCGTGAGGACAGTGGTATGGATTGTCCAGTGTGAGCAGCTCCCCGATCAGGGCGTCCACTTCCTGCGCAGACAGACGGTTATTTCCCTTGACCGCCGCCTTGCACGACATGGAAGCGACCTTCTCATCGATCAGTTCAGGTGTCATTGTCGTACTGATCCCGTCGGAGAGGTCGTCGATCATTTCCATGAGCAGATCTTTTTTCGCAATACTGAAGAGATTGTCCGGCACTGCTCTCACCGCGTACTCCTCTCCGCCGAAAGGCTCGATCTCAAACCCGATCCGCGCGAACCGGTCCATATTCTCGTTCAGAAGCTGAGCCTCTTTCATGGAAAGGTTCAGTATGATCGGCGGGCTCAGATACTGGGAGGTAAACTCCCTGTTCTTCATTCCCTTGAGGGTCCTCTCATAGAGCACTCTCTCATGGGCCGCGTGCTGGTCTATGATATAAAGGCTGTCACGGAATTCTACGAGCCAGTAAGTGTCAAATACCTGACCGATCAGTTTGTACTCTGCCTTAACCTCCCGCTTCAGGAAATTCTCCTCAAAAAGGTCCATCTGACGGGGCTTTTCCGGCGGGGGAAGCTGATCTTTCGTTCCTTCCGCAGCTTTGACTGGCAGAACTTCATCCGATGCGTTTTCCGGCACCGGTCCGTCAGGAACGCTGACGTTTTCCTCCACTGCCTGGCGTACTGTATCCCTGATCCTTTCCTTCTGAGTTTCCGGCCGGAAGACTTCATCCTTTTTCTTTACTTCTGCCGATGAGGAGCGTTCATGGTAGGCGAGCACCCTCTCACGCATCTTCCGGATAAAATAGTCCTCATCTTTTACTTCCGGAGCCTTCTCCACCGGATCTGTTTTACTCCCGACCGTCTTTTCTGCCATGGCGCGCTTCGGTCTCAGCAGGAATGGACTCGGACCGGAACCTGATCCATCTGAAACTTTTCCGGATTCCCTCGCTCCTGCCCCCTGGGCATCCGAAGCCGTGCTTTTATCTATCGGGTCAGGAACTTCCGCCTTCTGGATCAGTTCCGGTTCAAGGAGCGTCCGATGGACTCCTTCAAACACTGTATTGTACACTTCCTGCTGCCTCTGAAAACGAAGTTCCATCTTTGTGGGATGGACATTCACATCGATCTCATCACCGTTCACATGGAAGTGGAGCACTGCAAAGGGAAACTTGTGCTGCATGGTGAAATCCCGGTAGGCGTCCTCCAGTGATTTTGAGATCATGGGGCTTTTCACATACCTGCCGTTGACAAAGAAATTCTCAAAATTCCGGTTTCCCCTTGTGATGACCGGCTTCCCTAGATAACCGCTGATGCGCAGACCGCCTTTTTCATGATCGATCTCGATCAGGTTCGCAGCTACATCTCTTCCATAGATACTGTATATCACATCTTTCAGCTTTCCGTTCCCTGACGTCCGGAGTTTTTCCTGTCCGTTGTTGATGAATTGGAACGCCACCTCCGGATGGGACAGGGCAAGGTGCATGAGCAGATCCTGGACATGTCCTGCCTCTGTCATGGGCGTTTTCAGGAATTTTCTCCTTGCCGGCACATTATAGAAAAGCTGATGGACCAGGAACGTAGTCCCGTTGGGCGCTCCGGTCTCTTCGATCGAGACCTCTTTTCCTCCCTCGATCACATAGCGGGTCCCCAGTTCTGCATCTGCAGTCTTTGTGATCACCTCTGTTCTGGTCACCGCAGCGATACTGGAGAGCGCCTCGCCGCGGAACCCCAGAGATGTGATATGCGCCAGGTCCTCCACGCTCTGGATCTTGCTCGTGGAATGGCGCAGAAAGGCGCTGCGGACTTCCGAAGCCGGAATCCCGCAGCCGTTGTCCATGATCCGGATCAGAGAGATCCCGCCGTCTTTGATCTCCACCTTCACAGAAGTGGAGCCTGCGTCGATGGCATTCTCCACCAGTTCTTTCACAATGGAGGCCGGGCGTTCTATCACTTCACCGGCAGCGATCTTATCGATCGTGATCTGGTCAAGTACCTGAATATGGGGCATATCTGTCTCCTTTTTATGTATTACCATCTGTTCTTCAGTTTATTCTGAAGTCGGTAGATCGTGTTCAGTGCATCGATGGGAGTGAGATTTCCCACATCGATATTTTTCAGTTCTTCCAGTACGTCGTCATCCTTCACGGTGTCGAACAGGGACATCTGGGCGATATCCACCTCGTCGTATTTTTTCGGCTTCGGGCGTTTTCTGGACTTATGTTCCTTCTCGGCGATCTCGCTGACGCGGGATGTGATATCTTCCTCGGCAAGTTCTTCCACGATCTCTTTGGCGCGGTTGATGACAAGGTCCGGCACGCCGGCAAGCTTCGCTACCTGGATACCGTAACTCTTGTCTGCACCGCCTTTGACGATCTTCCGAAGGAAAACGATGTCGTCCCCTTTCTCCTTCACGGCGATACAGTAGTTGTTCACATTACTGATCTTGCCTTCCAGCTCGGTCAGTTCATGATAGTGGGTCGCAAACAGAGTTTTCGCGCCCAGAAGCCGGCTGTCGCTGATGTACTCTACAACAGCCCAGGCGATGGAAAGTCCGTCAAAGGTACTGGTCCCCCGCCCGATCTCGTCCAGGATGAGCAGACTTTTCGCTGTCGCGTTCCGGAGGATGTTCGCCACTTCCGTCATCTCCACCATGAAGGTACTTTGTCCGGACGCAAGGTCATCGGAGGCTCCCACACGGGTAAAGATCCGGTCAGAGATACAGATGTTTGCGCTCTGCGCCGGGACGAACGAACCGACCTGAGCCATCAGCGCGATCAGGGCAGTCTGGCGCATATAGGTGGATTTTCCCGCCATGTTCGGTCCGGTGATGATAGAGATACGATGTTTCTTGTCATCCAGGTAAGTATCGTTTGAGATGAACATGTCGTTGGGGATCATCCGCTCCACCACGGGGTGCCGTCCTTCCTTGATGTCAATGACCCCTTTCTCATTGATCTTCGGGCGGACATAATTGTTCCGCTCTGCGACCAGGGCGAGGGAGGCAAACACATCCAGCGCCGCCACCGCTTTTGCCGTCTGCTGGATCCGCTCCACCTGTGCTGCGATCGTGTTCCGCACCTCACTGTACAGGTCATATTCCAGGGCATAGAGACGGTCCTCTGCTCCCAGGATCATGTCCTCCAGTTCTTTGAGCTCCGGCGTGATGTATCGCTCCGCGTTTGCAAGGGTCTGTTTCCGGGTATAGTAATCCGGCACCATGTCTTTGTAAGAATTGGTGACCTCCAGATAATAGCCGAAAACTTTATTATATTTGATACGAAGATTCTTGATCCCGGTCTTCTCTCTCTCGTCATTCTCCAGTTTTGCAAGCCAGTCTTTGCCGTCGGATTTTGCCCGGCGCAGCCGGTCTACTTCTTCATTGTATCCGTCCCGGATGATATTCCCTTCCTTCATCGCCAGAGGAGGCTCATCCTGTATCGCCTTCTGTACCAGTTCGCACAGGTCAGAGAGGGAGTCCATGTCTTGGTAGATGTTCTTCAAAAGTTCAGACTGCATCTCTTCCAGGATATACCGGATCGGAGGCAGCATCTCAAGCGAACTTTTAAATGCGATCAGGTCACGGGGATTGGCGGAGCCGTATGTGATCTTTGTGATCAGACGCTCCAGGTCATAGACCGGGGAGAGATATTCCCGTATCTCCTCCCGTGAGATCGCCTGGATCTTCAGTTCTTCCACTGCATCCAGACGCATCTGTATCTCCTTTTTATCGATCAGGGGCTGCTCCACATATTTCCGCAGAGTCCTTGCGCCCATCGCTGTCTTCGTCTTGTCCAGCACCCAGAGCAGAGAACCTCTCTTCTGCTTCTCACGGAGCGTCTCGCACAGCTCAAGGTTCCGTCTCGTGGCACTGTCCAGCATCATATATTTCCCCGTGGCATATGGCGTGATGTGCGTCAGATTGGACAGATCGTTCTTCTGGGTCTCCAGAAGATACTGAAGGAGCGCTCCCGCACTGATGATCCCGCAGTCATAATCAGCAAGCCCAAGTCCTGCAAAGGAAGAGACGCGGAAATGTTCCAGCAGTTTATCTCTGCACAGCTTATCATCAAAATACCAGGCGTCAAGGGAATAGATCGTGATCCCCAGCCTGTCTTTGAGATCGTCCAGGTCCATCCCGCTCATATAGAACGCCTCATTGCAGATGATCTCTGAGGGCATAAAGCGGTTGATCTCATCCATCAGCTTACCGCTGTCCGGAAGTTCCGTGACAAAATAGTCACCGGTCGTGATATCCGCAACAGAGACGCCGTACCGGTCCGCGATGTACACGATGCACATGATATAATTGTTCTTCGACTCATCAAGTGCCTGGGTATCCAGGTTCGTTCCCGGGGTGACGATCCGGACGACCTCGCGCTTTACAAGCCCCTTGACCATCTTCGGGTCTTCCATCTGTTCACAGATCGCCACTTTATAGCCTTTGGACACCAGCCTGTTCAGATAACTGTCCACAGCATGATAAGGGACGCCGCACATGGGCGCCCTCTCCTCCAGTCCGCAGTTTTTCCCTGTCAGCGTGATCTCCAGTTCCCGGGACGCAGTCAGTGCGTCATCGAAGAACATCTCGTAAAAATCACCTAATCTATAGAACAGAATGCAGTCCTGATACTGAGATTTCGTCTCCATATACTGCTTCATCATTGGTGTTAATTCAGCCACATTCTTACTCCTTTGTAATGAAATTGAAAACTCTTTTCGTGATAGTATAACATTTTTGCCGGGGCAGTTCAATAACCCAGATTGAAGGTTTTTCTCACAACACATGAAAATGCGGCATCTCTTCCCCGTAGAAAAAATGCAGCAGATATCCGCTCACCAGGATGCCGATCGCGCACAGTCCGGAGAAGATCACCGCGAAGGGCAGGCAGATCTGTCCCATAAGCTGAAAGGGCATCCCGGTATAATCCCATACATTCCAGTGCATGATCTTATTGACGATGATCCCGGTGATGAATTCTCCGGACACTACAAAGATCACGCACCATACAACCTGTTTCCAGAGCGGGGCACTCCAGTGGGTCCAGATGCCCTGCTGGCCACAGAAGACAAGGCAGAGTCCGCCCAGCACGAACATGGACCAGTGGGAATAACCTCGAAAAAAGACTTCAAATCCATAATAGAACGATCCGCCGAGAGCCCACAGCAGTAAGTACTCACTCAGTTTCTTCACAAAACTTCCTCCTTTACGTACAGCGGTGCAGGATTAGTTTTGCCTGTTCCCCTCTTTTTATCCGCGGCGTTTCTTTCCAGTAAGAGTATCTATTTCCGGTCATATTTTTATAAGATTTTTTGCGGTTTTCCTCCGCTGATCCCAATGCACATCCTCCACGTACTCACAAAGTAGCAGAAAAGTAGTCCGGCAAGGACTGCCGTCACCGCACCGACCTGTGCAGAGAGTTCTCCTGCGCCGATATAAGCGTTGATCTGCGCGGAATACATTTGGAAAAAGTATCCCATCACTGCCGCGGATACGACAGCGCTGACCAGTACCGGGATCCCGAACCACACAGAGAGCTGGAGCAGGATGATCCTGTCAAGATGAGACTTCTCCACTCCCATCTTCCGGAGTACGCCGAAGCGGTACTGCCATTTCGGGAGGTCGCAGAGCTGCTGCAGGGCGAGGATCGTAAAACAGATCACAAGGAGCACGACTGCGCCGTAAGTCATCACAGCGCGCAGGATAAAGATCATCGCCGTAGTGCTGTTGATCTGCTGTGTCCTGGTACGGATGGTGTAGTGTACGCCCGTATCAGTCTCGGGATAAACTTCTCCAAATATCTGCTCCAGTTCAACCGCTTTTTCAAGCGGCACCGTCTCTTCTGTCATGATATACCGGTTCCGGTCCACGGCAAGCAGTTTTTCGCATACACTGTCAGGGAAAATATAGACCACATCCGTATTCTTCTGTCGCGATGGACTGCCACTGGAGTCCAAATTCATCCGCATCCAGAGCGACAGGATCATACCCTCTCATGGTGAGCAGATGGTTGTAGTCAGACAGGGAGATGGCGACAGCCGGGAACTCATATTTGACCCTCTGGCGAAATGCCTCCCTCTCCGGCAGATACATATAGAAAATGCAGTCATCCTTTACGGCGATCCCCTGCTCCTCCAGATAATCGGTCACAAATCCATAGTCGTCGTCCGGCAGTTCAGACTCCTCATACACGTCGGTATAATCTGTACTGACCTGGATATCATATACTGCACGCTGTTCCAGGTATCCGTCCGCCCATCCCGCAAGGAATGGTACGGAGAGGAAATTTCTAACAAAAATGTAAGAAGTGCAGGATCATTTCTCCTGCACTTCATAGATCAGATGGGGATCCTCTGCCTTTACCTGACGGATCGTTCTGTCGAAGTCCGTCACCGCGCATGCTTCAAATCCATCGGCTCTTAACAGCGTCTGGAGTTCTGATCGGATGACCGGATCGTCTTCAATGACCATGATCTTGTGGGGCATGATATCATCTCCTCCTACAGCATCTCACCGATATAGTAGAATCCTCTGCACTCGTCCAGCCGTACTTCCACGAGTTTTCCGATGAGCGACTCGTCTCCCGGGAAGTGGACCAGCAGGTTGTTGCTCAGCCGTCCGGTCATCAGGTGCTCGTCATGATCGTTCCTGGACTCCACGAGAACGGTCTGTACCGTACCCTCATGGACAGCGCAGACTTCTGCGGAGATTTCCTGCACTTCGGAGAGAAGCCGGTTGAACCGGTCTTTCACAACCTCCTCCGGCACCTGGTCCTCCATCACGGCAGCAGGGGTCCCGCTGCGCTTGGAATAGATAAATGTAAACGCGCTGTCATAGCGTACTTTGCGCACCACATCCAGAGTCTCCTGGAAATCTTCCTCTGTCTCTCCCGGGAAACCGACGATGATGTCCGTGGTCAGAGAGATATCCGGTACTGCCGCCCGGATCTTGTCCACCAGGGTAAGATACTGTTCTTTTGTATATCTCCGGTTCATCTTTTCAAGGATGCGGCTGCTCCCGGACTGGACCGGAAGGTGGAGATGCTTACAGATCTTCTTCGATCTTCCCATGACCTCGATGAGCTCGTCTGAAAGGTCCTTCGGATGGGAAGTCATAAAGCGGATCCTCTCCAGACCGTCGATCTTCTCGATCTCTTCTAAGAGCTGTGCGAAGGTCATCGGCTGTTCCAGGGTCTTTCCGTATGAATTCACATTCTGCCCAAGGAGCATGACCTCTACTACGCCGTCCGCCACCAGACGCTCTATCTCCCGGATGATCGCTTTCGGATCCCGGCTCCTCTCACGCCCGCGGACATAGGGAACGATGCAGTAACTGCAGAAGTTGTTGCACCCAAACATGATGTTGACCCCGGATTTAAAGGAATATTTTCTCTCCACCGGGAGATCCTCCACGATCTTGTCTGTATCTTTCCAGATGTCGATGACCATCCGGTCTGATTCCAGACGGGTGGCAAGAAGTTCTGCGAATTTATAGATGTTGTGGGTTCCGAAGATAAGGTCTACAAACCGGTAGCTCTTTTTTAACTTCTCCACTACATGAGGCTCCTGCATCATGCATCCGCAAAGCCCGATCATCATGTACGGATTCTTTTTCTTCGCCCTGCCGAGCTGTCCGAGACGCCCGTATACCCTCTGGTTGGCATTTTCTCTGACCGTGCAGGTATTATAGATGACGAAATCGGCTTTTTCCTCCTCAAGTTCCTCCACGTATCCGATCTGCTCCAGGATGCCCACCAGTTTTTCAGAGTCGCGTGCGTTCATCTGACATCCAAAAGTCGTGACACAGAACTTGAGCGGACGCCCTGCCTTTGCGGAGAGTGCTGCCAGGTGCCGCTTTGCTTTCTCGATGAAATAATACTGTCTCTGAGGTTCTTCTGTGGGCGGATTATCTTTCAATTTCCTTACAATTTTTTCATCAATCATCCAAATTTCTCGCTTTCTAAATGCATTGTGAGCCAGATAAGGCTAGTTAAGATTGAATCTATTGACTTTATGGATGTTTAATATTTGCTTCTTAGCACTTTTCTCTTTCTACATAAAATCAAATTCGTTTCTGAAGGATTATACCATGACATTTTAGTTCTAATCAACCTAAACAGATATATATCATGTATTGAAAAATGTATGATTGGTCTCATGCAGAAGCATTAAATAATACGCGCTCTCTCTGTTACTTAAATTTCACTTACGGAATCTGACGTACCCTCTGCAAAGAATAAGGGTGAAAGACTATTTTCAGCCTTTCACCCTTATTCAGAGAAGGAGCTTTTTCAAATCAAGACCTGTCAGAAAACGATGTCCGTAATATAACTCTGATAATTCTCGCAATGCATTCCCGCAGTTCCTTTTCTTTTAAATGTCCATTCTCTAATGCAGTTTGTATATTTATATGATCAGATACTTTCCCGGGCATTATAAGATCATTTCCCGCATGTATACAGCCGGATGCAGTACAGTTTTGATTTTTTTCTGTTGTTGTCCAATCAGTCATAATCAAACCTTTAAATCCGAACTCACATCGAGCACCCTTCATACATAAATCAAAACTATTTGCGGTGTAAACAC
>DWXK01000101.1 GCA_019119205.1 Candidatus Mediterraneibacter intestinavium | reverse complement strand
AACGACAAACGATGATGGCACAAGCGCAGGAAATACCAAAGTAGAGGATCCAACGCCTGGTTCAGGAGAAGAGGCAGGAATGCTGTTTACCAATGTATATACATCAGGTGGTGGAAGCACAGATCCTGATGCTGATGCGCTTACGATAAGCAAAACTGTAGCAGGTGAATATGGTGATAAGACAAAAGACTTTACATTTAGTGTGACTTTAAAGAAGGCAGCTACTGTTTCAGGAGCAACAGCAACATATCAGGGAAAGATTGGCGCGGAAACAATAGATTTTACAACAGGAACACCGGAAGAGATTCAGCTTCATGACGGGGAGAGCCTGGTATTTGAAGATCTTCCGGCAGGAACGACATATACGGTTGCAGAGACAGGTGCAGAAGGCTACACTCCATCAGTCAGTGTAGTAGAAAATGGTGGAGAGGCTGTTGTAACAAATGGAACAGAAGGACAGAATCTCTCTGTTGAAAATAAACTTGTTGGAACAGGTGCAAATAGTACAGCATTTACAAATACATATAATGCAGCGGGCGATATTACCCCCACCGGTATCATCATCAACAATCTCCCGTTCATCCTTCTGATTGTTGTCGCAGCGGCAGGCATCGCATTCTACGTAGTAAGCAGAAGAAGATTCAACCGCTAATTGAAGAAAGCGACACAGATGAATTCTGTCAGAAAAGGCCCGTCCGGCAGGCGGACGGGCCGTATGATTATCAGAATCATTAACAGTGCAGCGGATACGGCTATGCTTTGCCTGTTCCTGATTCTGCTGGCGCTTGGTATCTATGCGGTATGGGATACCCGTTCTGTGCAGACGGCAGCTTCGGGAGATGTCTTTGAACAGTACAAGCCTACGGCGGAGGATAACAGGAACTTTGAAGATTTCCGCAGAGCCAATCCTGATGTGTTTGGATGGCTTACTGTATATGGGACAAATATCGATTATCCGCTCGTGCAGGCGGAAGATAATGAAAAGTATCTGAATACGGCGGCGGATGGGAAACACTCTCTTTCGGGGGGCATCTTCCTGGACTATCGGAATAAGAATGATCTGTCAGATTTTAACAGTATTATTTACGGACATCACATGGAAGGTAACGTAATGTTTGGCGAGATAGGGCGTTTTAAAGAAACGAAATACTTTGACAGCCGGCAGTACGGTTCGTTGTATTGTGGCGGGAAGTATTATGGGCTGGAATTTTTTGCGTTTCTGGAAGTAGATGCTTATGACAGCCGAATTTATCAGCCTGGGGTAACCGGAGAAGAAGCACAGCAGGAGTATCTGAATTTGATCAGAGACGAGGCTCTTCGTTACAGAGAAATCGGAGTGAGTGAAGAAGATCGGATCATCCTGTTGAGTACATGCACGTCGGATATCACGAACGGAAGACATATCCTCGTTGGAAGGCTGACGCATACTCCGGAGGAAAATCTGTTCCGGGAAGAGACGGAGCGCGGTCAGGGGCTTTTGGCGGATTTTTCAGTAAAGACGCTGATCCCGGTTATTGCTGCAGCGGGAACTGTCTTGATATTGGTTTTGATAATTATATTTCTGAAAAAGAGAAGGAGTAGATAAGGAGGGAGTGTATATGAAACAGATTTTGGGAAAGAGGACAGCAGGCGTTCTGCTGTCTGCGGTCCTGCTGTTTGCTGCCGTGCTGCCCGCGCAGGCTGCCGGAAACGCCGGTGTGTCAGTACAGATTCCGGTTAAACAGGAATTTGCGGCGTCTGGGAATGGAGCAGAAGAAGCGGATGGAAAGATTTCTTACCTGCTCACAGCGCGGGAAAAGGATTCGCCTATGCCGGAGGGGAGCAGCGACGGATGCTGGAGTTTCACTATGACTGGAAATCAGGATATTCAGACTTCACCCATTGAGTTTGGCCATGCAGGTGTATTTTCTTATGAGATCAGGAGTGCTCAGGACGGGCAGAAAGACGGATATGTTTATGATGACTGTGTCTATACTGTGTCAGTTTATGTGTCGAATACGGCAGACGGACTGGCAGCAGATTTGATCGCTCAGAATGAGGATGGGGATAAGGTCTCTGAGATTATCTTCAGCAACAGTTATTCCGGAGGGAATGGAGGCGGACAACTTCCGGGCGGTCAGGATACGGGAAACCGGGGCGATAGTGGACAGAACGATGCGGGCGTAAAGAATACTCAGATCCCTACAAAGGCAGATACAGGGAAGGATGAAGCGGCAAAGACAGGAGATTCATTGGATATGCTTCCGGTATTTGGCACCGCTCTTCTATTTGCTGCAGTAGTAATAGTTATGTTGCTCTGGAAAAGATCTGAACAGGAGAGTGACTGAGAATGGCAAAGCAGTCGGATCTGGAAGGGGTCCGATTCGGGAAACTGACTGTGTTGGAAAAGACAGAACAGCGGAGAAATGGATACATTGTCTGGCGGTGCAGATGTGACTGCGGCGGTGAGATCCTGACAGATACGAGACGGCTTGCCAGAGGAACCATAAAGGACTGCGGCTGCACTCCGAAAGAAAATGCGAGAAATGGAAGTACAGCGGAGAATCTAAGCGGACAAAAGTTTGGAAAACTTCGGGTGCTCTACAGAACTGCAAACTATAAGGGAAGAACGTGTTGGATGTGCCAATGTGACTGCGGACGAAAAAAGGCGGTTACGTCCCATGATCTGAAATCGGGAAAATGTAAGAGCTGCGGATGTTTGGCATATGACCGAAGCGCGCTCAGAGTTGATCTTACAGGACAACAGTTTGGAAGGCTGACTGCACTGTATCCGACAGCGCGCAGGGATAGTAAAGGTTCGGTATACTGGCATTGTGTCTGTACATGTGGGAATGAGAAGGAAGTGACGGAGAGCGGTCTCGTATTTGGAAATTATCGAAGCTGCGGATGTCTGAAACAGGAAAACCAAAAAAATATCTCGAAAAAACTCCACAGAGTTGACGGCACCTGTATCGAGATACTGGAGCGGCGGAAACACCGGTGTGATAATACCAGTGGTTTTCGCGGAGTGTACCGGATGAAGAATGGAAAATACAGGGTAGATATCGGTTTTAAGGGAAGGAGATTTTACCTGGGAAGTTTCGAGGAGTTTGAGGATGCTGTAAAGGTACGGCTTGATGCGGAAAAGGCTGTCCATGAAGGATTTTTGAAGGCATACTATCAGTGGAAAGAGAATGCCGGAGAGGATCCGAATTGGGAGGAAGAGAATCCGCTTGTCTTTGAAGTAGAGAAAGTAAACGGGACTTTGGAAATTGGAAATGTATCCAAATAAGGAACAGAAGAAGGCGGGGCAGCCGTGAGGCGGCCCCGCCTGTTTGTAATTCTCCGGAGGTTATGGCATAATATGTATCAGGCGGACCGTGTGCATAAGAAAATGCGGGCTGCAGAAAGGAAGATCAAAATGGCAAAACGTGTATTTCTTATCGTACTTGACAGTGCCGGTGTCGGATATGAACCGGATGCGGAACGGTTCGGAGACGTCGGCAGTGATACATTCGGAACGTGTATCCGGAGCGGAAGGCTTTCGGTCCCGAATATGGAGAAGATGGGGCTGTATCAGATCGAGGGAACCTCGTTTGAGCGCAGGGAAGCGGATGCACAGGGAAAGATCCCGGGAAGAGGCCTGCCTGAACTCGGCTGCTGCGGGAAACTGCAGGAGCAGTCAGCAGGGAAGGATACCACGATGGGGCACTGGGAGATCGGCGGCGTGATCTCGCCGAAGCCGATGCCCACATATCCGGACGGTTTTCCACAGGAACTGCTGGATGAGTTCGCAGAGAAGACAGGGCGCGGCGTGATCTGCAATGAAGTGGGCTCCGGGACGGAGATGATCAGAAAGTACGGGGAGGAGCAGATGAGGACCGGGAAGTGGATCGTTTACACCTCCGCTGACAGCGTGTTCCAGATCGCAGCCCACGAGGAGGTGATCCCTCTTGAGGAACTGTATGAGGGATGCCGCATTGCCAGAGAAATGCTCACCGGGGACCACGCGGTGGGGCGCGTGATCGCAAGGCCTTATGTGGGGGAGGCGCCCAACTTTACCCGCACCGTGAACCGGCATGATTTTTCGCTGGAGCCCCCGAAGGACACGATCCTCGATATGCTGAAGGCAGCCGGGAAAGATGTTATCGGAGTGGGAAAGATTTATGATATCTTCGCAGGAAAAGGATTGACAAAGACATTCCCAAATGAGGGAAATGAGAAGAATATGGATGTGACGATCTCGCTTCTGGACGAGGACTTTGAGGGACTGTGTTTTGTGAACCTGGTGGATTTTGATATGATGTACGGGCACCGGAACGATGTGAAAGGCTATACGGACGCCCTGAATGCTTTTGACAAAAGACTGGATGAGTTCCTGCCGAAGATGCGTAAGGACGATGTGCTCATGATCACAGCGGACCACGGATGCGACCCGGGATTCCCGGGAACTGACCATACAAGGGAATATGTCCCGATCTTCTGCTGCGGCGGGAAGGTGAAGGATGGTGTGAACCTCGGGACGAGAGCGAGTTATGCGGACATTGCAGCCACGATCGCGGAGATGTTCGGGATTGGATATACAGGAGACGGAGAGAGTTTCCTTGGCGAGATCTTGTGATCTCACAGAATCCCGCCAGGGCTCGGGCAGGCACGGATTTTGGCTCGGCTGTCCGCTCGTGCAAGCAAGGGGGCGCCCTCCGGGTCTATCGCGCAAAAAACGGAGCTGGTTTATACCAGCTCCGCATTTTTTCTGATCGTTTCTCTTATGATATTCTCCACATGGTCGCCAATATGGCGTTTGGTGTCCTTATCAAGCTGATCCGGATAGATCGGCTTCCCGTATTCGATGACGACATGCGTCTTTTTGACCTTCGGGATATGGTTTTCGAAGATCGCCGCAGTATTATTCAGGGAGATCGGTACGATCGCACATCCGCTCTTGGTGGCGATCTTGAACGCACCGTCCTTGAAAGGAAGCATGGTCAACTCTTCACCTGCATTTCTCGTGCCTTCAGGGAAGATACAGATCGAGATCCCGTTTTTAATGTGGTCCACCGCCTGAAGGATGGTCTTGAGCCCCTCTTTTGGATTTTTCCTGTCGAGAAAGAGGCAGTGAAGGCGCTTCATCCATGTCGTCAGTGTAAGATAACGCTCCATCTCTTTTTTGGCGACATAGCCTGTCAGTCTTTTGCATCTGCTGTAGGTCAGCAGGATGTCGAAATAACTCCGGTGATTTCCTATAAAAAGGACCGGCTCATCCGGGACATTTTCCTCTCCGATCACGGTAGCCGTCACCCCGGCAAGCCGGAGGATGACGCGGAACGCCCACTGCACGATGCGCAGGGAGCTGATATCCCGGGCATGGGGATTGAATTTCCCGATGATCCATTCCACGATAAGGACGGGAATGGTGAGAGTCAGATAAAAGAAAAGAAAAATTGCGATACATATAAATCGAAACATCGGATAACCCTCTTTTTACGTTATGATCACGGCGCAGAGTGCCTTTCTTATTATACAATAGCGGTATGGAAAAAACAAGATAATAGACACAAGTTTTAATACTGGCATTTGTGTCTGGGTTACAGTCCCTGAGTACGAATGGAACTCGTGACCGCAGCGTGTGCGGCATCAGAAACAGGAATAAACAGAGCCGGAAGTACATATGTTTATAGGGAAAATGCTGCGGGGAAATGCAGATGAAAGAATTTGCCAGGATCTGCGCAGGTATCTGTAGCGTGTGTCTTCTTGCGTGCCTTCTGACGGGATGTGTCACAAAACAGCAGAAGACACAGAAGATAAGAGATCTGGAATTTACCGTGATCGATAAAGACACAGTGCCCGAAGAACTCAAGGTGCTGATCGAAGAAAACAAGTCAGGACCGTTCCGGTTGACATATGCTGACCAGGGCTTCCTTTATATCGCAGAGGGATATGGGGCGCAGCTCACAACGGGCTACAGCGTGGAAGTGACCGAACTTTATGAGACAGAGGATGCGGTCTGTATACATACAAATCTACTGGGACCGGAAAAAGGGGAGGAGACGAAAGAGATCAGCACATTTCCTTATGTGGTGGTGCAGATCAGGGATTCTGGGAAAAATGTCATTTTTGAGTGAGGAGGCCAGAGATGGAGTTAGTCAGAAAACCTATTCATTACGTAAAAGAAGGAAAACGGACATTCGATCAGTTCTATCTGGATGAAGACTACAATGTCCCGGATGCAAAAGATGACGTGCAGCGTATCGTCCAGGGGACTGCGGAGGTACGGACGGAGGACATCCGGCTTGTGGAAAATTATGTGAGGATCGTGGGAAAAGTGTATTTCCGCATCCTGTATGTGACAGCCTCTGTGGATCCTATGCCTGCTGTCCTGGAGGGAAAGATCCCGTTTGAAGAGATGGTTTACACGGAGAATGGAGAGGAAGACAGCTTTTTTATACAGAATGTGAGGACAGAATTTACTTCATCTGTTGTAAATTCAAGAAAACTTAGTCTGAGGGTGATGGTGGAACTGGAACTGGGAAGAGAACGGTTCCAGGATGAGGAGACCACAGTAGATGTGGAGAGCGGCATCCCGGTCTACAAAAAGATGAAAAAGGTGAACCTGCTCAAACTTGTTGTTTCCAGGAAGGACACGTACCGGATCAAAGAAGAGGTCACGCTGCCTGGGACTAAGGAGAGCATCGGGCAGATCCTGCTTTCCGAGGTGGAAGTCAGGAAGGTGGATATCCGTGCCGGTCAGGATGAGATGCTCCTTCGGGGAGAACTTCTCGTGTTCTGTATGTATCTTTCGGGGGAAGAAAAGCCGGACTGGATCAGCCAGACGGTGCCGTTTGAGGGAAGGATCTCCTGTGAAGGCGTGACAGAGGAAATGTATTACTATGTACAGCCGTCTCTGGAAGATACTCTGACGGATATCCGGATGGATGAGGACGGGGAAATGCGTATCCTTGGCATCGAAGGCACGCTTGGACTGCGGATGAACATTTACGGGGAAGAAGAGATGGAGATCCTGGAGGATATGTATTCTCTGGAGAAGGAGTGCATTTTCCGGACCCGGGAGGCAGTATATGAGGAACTGCTGATGCAGAACCAGTCCAAATGCAGAGTGACAGAGAGGCTGGAACTTCCGGAACTCAAGGATGATGTGCTGCAGATCCTGCACAGCAGGGGGAGTATCCAGACCGAACATGTGCAGAACACTGCAGAGGGCATTCAGGTGGAAGGCATCCTTCATGTGTCGTTTCTCTATATGCGCGCGGATGATATGGAGCCATATGGAAGCTGGCAGGGGATGATCCCGTTTTCCTATCTTATCGAATGTGCAGGGATGGATGACAGCGTGTGCAGTAATATGTCGTATCATGTGGAACAGCTTCTGGTCACGCTGGCAGGGAGCGAAGCCGTGGAGATCAAGGCGGTGCTCGCGTTTGACACATTTGTGAGAAGGACTGTGCCTGTGGAAGTGATCACAGAGGCTGAAATGCAGCCTCTTAATATAGAAGAAATGGATCGCCGTCCGGGGATCGTCGGGCATATCGTACAGGACGGAGAGGACCTCTGGGGGCTTGCGAAAAAATATATGACGACAGTTTCGGGGATAATGGAAGTGAACGGACTGGACAGCGAAACGACAAAATCCGGGGATAAGCTGTTGATTTTTAAGGAGAATATGAGTATACTGTAGTAATGTATACAAGATACAATGTGTAAAAAGCAGAGGTTTGAAGCTCAAAGTTCAGCATTTCTGCGGGCAGCGGGACTTGCGGTTACAGAAGGTATTGGAGCAAAAACCGTGCCCGCAGGGCGGAACTGGGGGAGGGGCAGACTTCCTGCATCTATTTTTGCAGATCGAGGGACACAGGATGAATCAGATAGAGTTAAAAGCACTGGCAAAGATCAATCTGGGACTGGACGTACTTGGAAGAAGGGAAAACGGATATCATGACGTGCGCATGATCATGCAGTCGATTTATCTGTATGATACTGTGAAGATCATAAAACAGAGCGAACCAGGGATCCGTCTGGAGACAAATCTGGGGTTTCTCCCTACCGGGGAAGGGAACATCGCATATAAAGCGGCGCGGCTTTTAATGGAAGAGTTTGAGATCCGGGAGGGAGTCCGGATTCGTCTGGACAAGCATATCCCTGTGGCGGCCGGGCTTGCAGGAGGCAGTTCTAACGCGGCTGCAGTGCTGTTCGGGATGAACCGGCTGTTCGGGCTTCACCTTTCCACGCAGGAACTGATGGACCGGGGAGTAAAACTGGGGGCGGATGTGCCATACTGTATCATGAGAGGGACTGTGCTCGCCGAAGGGATCGGCGAGGAGCTGAGCGTGCTGCCGCCCATGCCGAAATGCACGGTACTCATCGCAAAGCCGCCTATCAGCGTTTCCACAAAGACAGTGTATGAGGCGCTGGATTCGAAAGAGATCGCAGAGCATCCCGACATCGACGGGATCATCGACGGGCTGAAGGATGGAAATCTCAGGAAGATCGCATCGTCCATGGGAAATGTGCTGGAGGATGTGACGATACCGATGCATCCCGTGATCGATGACATCAAAAAAGAGATGTACGATGCAGGCGCTCTGGGGGCTATGATGAGCGGCAGCGGTCCTACAGTATTCGGTCTGTTTGAGAGCCGGGCTGCGGCAAAGAAAGCACAGAAGAACATAAGGGACAGGGCACTTGCGAAACAGGTGTATGTCACGAATATACACAGTGTCAGGAGGAATTAATATGAGTACAGACTTTGAAGTTACGATGAATGAATATCTCCCGCTGAGAGATGTTGTGTTCAATACACTGAGGCAGGCGATCCTCCGCGGAGAATTAAAGCCGGGGGAGCGGCTGATGGAGATCCAGCTCGCAAATAAACTGGGAGTGAGCCGGACGCCGATCAGGGAAGCGATCCGTAAGCTGGAACTGGAGGGGCTCGTCCTCATGATCCCGAGGAAAGGAGCCGAGGTGGCGGAGATCACGGAGAAAAATCTGCGGGATGTGCTGGAAGTCCGGTGTGCGCTGGAGGAACTGGCGGTACAGCTGGCATGTGACCGGATCGACGAGGAAGGGCTTGAACAGCTGAAATCTGCGTCGCTCCATTTCCGGGATGTGCTGGACAGCGATGATATCACGAAGATCGCCGAGGCAGACGTGGCGTTCCACGATGTGATCTTTGAGGCGACAGATAACCGGCGTCTGATACAGCTCCTCAATAACCTGCGGGAGCAGATGTACCGCTACCGGATCGAATATCTGAAGAAAAAAGAATGTTATCCTCAACTCATTGCCGAGCACAAGGCTATCATCGATGCGATCGCGGCGGGGGATAAAGAGAAGGCGACCGGCATCACGGGACTGCATATCAATAACCAGGTAACTACTGTGGTGGGGACCTTGAGACAGAAAGAGTAGTTGATCTTTTTTAACGGGTGCCGTGTACTTTTT
>DWXK01000012.1 GCA_019119205.1 Candidatus Mediterraneibacter intestinavium | reverse complement strand
ATTCATGCCGAGTTCCGCAAACAGGGCGTCGGCCTGTGCCTTCAAATCCGCGTCCATGCGGATGCTGATGTTTGTGGTATTTCCAGCCATATCATCAACCCCTTTCTGCTGGTACTTTTAGTATATGCCATTTGCACGAAGAAAACAATATTTTGCACGAATATTTAACAGTAAATTCATTGAAGGAGGTCACTGTATGAAGCAGATTATTTTACCCGTTACTGTCCACCTGAATATCCGCCTGCCCCTTGCCCTCTTGCAGCCGGAACCGGCAGCAGCGCCCACCGGCCCGGAGCCGGAGGCCCATGCCTGCCAGGGCTGCGGCAACTGCGGCGGGTGCGGGAAGTGCCAGCATGAAGAAAAGCAAGCCTGAACTTATCCCCGTCATGGACTACCGCCAGTACCGCAGAGCGCACAAGGGCTTTTCGAGGGCGTCGGCGGGGGCCTGATAGGATTTCCTCTGGCCCCCAAAAACGGCCCTCTAAATGCGTACAGAAGCCCAAAACGAACCCCAAGGAGGAACCTATGTCAGACAATCGAAAGTTTTATTATTCATTGTTTTCTTTCCTCAATACGTTACTTGAAGAAAGAAAAAGAAAGGATAAAGTATAAGTGTTTCTCAGAAGCCTGAGTAGTCATGGGTAGCTGAGGATGATGTCAAACTTTGAGCAAGTTACAGAGATTGAAACAGATATTGAAGATACCCTGGAAAAAGTCGTAAAGAGGAGAGGGAGGCACATCAGTGACCTGACGTGCCGAACAGGTTCAGGATCACGCATCCGATGATGATCAGGACGATCGCGATGACTCCGACGGTATTGACCTTCTGGCCGAATACGACGGCGGAGATGATCGTTGTGGCGACGATGCCTCCGGCGCACCATGTGGCGTAGGCAACACCCAGATCGATGCGGAGCAGTGCCTTTGAGAAGGCATAGAAGCAGAGAATATATAAAACGATGCAGCCCGCCGCCGGTACCAGCTTTGTGAAGCCTTCGGAAGCTTTGAGCAGTGTGGTCGCTATGATCTCCAGTATGATGGCGGAGCCTAATAATATGTATTGCATTTTCATTTCCTCCTTTAACACCTGAGTTATTATACAATGACGAGTGCAGATTTACAACGAGAAAGAAGACTGTCAGAATTATAGTATGCGCTCAGGTTATAGACTTCTGCTGGATTGGCATTGTACTTTTGGAAAAGGATATCCTAAAATATGACTTGTAAAGAGGAACACATTGAAAGCAGTTTTGCAAGGAGGAAATGAACATGGAATATGCAGTATTAAATAACGGATTAAAAATGCCAATGGAAGGATTCGGAGTATTTCAGGTGCCGGATCCGGCGCAGTGTGAGCAGGCAGTACTTGACGCGATCGAGAGCGGTTACCGTCTGATCGACACAGCAGCTGCTTATATGAATGAAAAAGCAGTGGGAGAGGCGATCAGGAAATGCGGCGTTCCCCGCGAGGAGCTGTTCATCACCACAAAGCTGTGGGTACAGGACGCAAGTTATGAGGGGGCGAAGAAAGCGATCCAGACATCCCTTGATGATCTGGGGCTGGATTACCTGGACCTGTATCTGCTCCATCAGCCTATGGGAGATTATATCGGGGCATACAGGGCAATGGAAGAGGCCTATAAAGAAGGAAAACTTCGTGCCATCGGCGTGTGCAACTTCTACCCGGCACGCCTTGCAGACCTCTGTGAGACTGTAGAGGTCAAACCGGCGGTAAACCAGGTGGAACTCCATCCCTTCTTCCAGCAGGAAGATGCGCTCGCTCTCATGAAAGAGTATGGAGTGATCCCGGAGGCATGGGGACCGTTCGCAGAAGGAAATCACGGCATCTTTACCCATCCGGTCCTGACAAAGATCGGTGAGAAGTACGGAAAGAGCGCCGCTCAGACAGCACTTAGATGGAACGTCCAGAGAGGTGTGGTCGTCATTCCTAAATCCGTACACAAAGACCGCATGGAGCAGAACATGGATATCTGGGATTTCAGCCTGAGTGAGGAAGATATGGCGGAGATCGCAAAACTGGATCTGGGTCACAGCGAGATCGTGAACCACGATGATCCGGGATTTGTGAAGATGCTCCACACCATGAAGATCCATGACTGATCCGGCAGAGGTATTTCCACGTTGTTTTGAAAGCGGTATCAGAGACAGGATTGACAAAATGCTTCGGAATCGAGTATCCTTTATTTATATGGATCTTTGAAAAAACTGGAGCGAATGGATATGAATATTTATGATATCGCGAAAGAAGCCGGGGTTTCGATCTCGACAGTTTCACGGGTGTTGAACAATAAGAGCAATGTAAAGGAAAACACGAGACGGAAGGTGGAGGCTGTACTGGAGAAGCATGACTACAGGCCCAGTGCGATCGCGCGGGGGCTGGTAAGCAGTTCTATGCGTACAGTGGCAGTCCTGACTGTGGATATCCGGGTACCCCATTATGCCAGAACGGCATACACGATCGAGCGGGAATTCAGCCGCAGAGGGTATGAGGTTATGCTCTGTAATACCGGAGGGGAGATGGATGAAACAGCGAAATACCTTCGTGTTGCAACTGAGAAAAATGTGGACGGAATCGTTCTTGTCGGATCAGTCTTTAACACGATCTGTAAAGTGCCGGAGATCCAGAATCTTCTTGGAAGGATACCAATGGTGCTCGCCAACGGGAAAGTGGATGCAGAGAGGTCTTACTCTGTTCTGGTAGACGACGGATACGGAGTCGGTCTTGCTGTTGATCATCTGGTGAAACGGGGGTGTCAGGAGCTGTATTATCTGAAGGACCTGGATACGGTCAGCGCCCAGTTAAAGTGCCGGGGCTTTCTGGAGGCGGCGGAGCGCGCCGGGATCAAAGGCGGAAAGCGCCGTGTGATCGAGACGTCCATGAGCCTGAAAGGCGGGATGGATGCGGTGGAAAAGCTTCTGCAGGAAGGAAAAAAGTTTGATGGCGTTGTCTGCGGTGAGGATATCACGGCGGCGGGAGCTGTGAAAGCGATTCGGCGTGCGGGTCTGAAAGTACCGGAAGATGTTGCCGTGACAGGATATAATAATTCCGAGTACGCGAGGATCTGCGAGCCTCCTCTTACAACGGTGGATAACAAGCCGGAGCTGGTGGCAATGCTCAGTGTACAGCTTCTCACAAGCCTGATCGAGGAGACAGATGCCTATTCCTCCTGCACGATCCAGCCGGAGATCGTTCCCGGTGGGACAGCATAAAAAAGAAAATGAAAAGATTACAGTGGGACTGCATAGGGCAGCCCCATTTTTTTGTGCGTTACGCCCGGTGGGCGACCGCTTACATTCCCGGAATGTACCTTTTGGCATTTCGGGTGATTGAATATGATTTAAAATAGAAGCGCTTTTACAAACTTGCAAAATATTTTCAAAAATTGAAAGGAGATCAGAAAATGAGAGTCGCATATGAGGATATGGTGAAAGAATTTGCCCGTGTTCTTGAAAAAAAAGGGTTTACGCAGGAGGATGCGCAGAGCGCGGCGGTGATCTTCGCCCAGAACAGCCTTGCCGGTGTTTTTTCCCATGGACTGAACCGGTTCCCGAGAGTGGTCAGCTACCTGGAAAAGGGGGAGATCGATCCCAACGCGCAGGCGACCTGCGAGATGAAGATGGGGGCCATTGAGCGCTGGGACGGACACCGTGGATTTGGACCTCTGAACGCAAAGAAAGCCATGGACCATGCGTGTGAACTGGCAAAAGAGTACGGTATAGGATGTGTGGCGCTGGGAAACAACAATCACTGGATGAGGGGCGGTACATACGGATGGCTGGCAGCGGACAACGGATGCATCGGGATCTGCTGGTCCAATACTATGCCTAACATGCCGGCGTGGGGCGGAATGGACCGGAAGATCGGGAACAATCCGCTGATCATGGCAATCCCGCGTTCCAACGGAGAACATGCGATGATCGACTGCGCGGTCTCACAGTTCTCTTATGGAAAGATCGAGGACTGCCGTCTGAACGGGAGACAGCTTCCGGTGCCGGGCGGATACGACACGAAGGGACAGCTGACCACGGACCCGGCGGAGATTGAAAAAACATGGAGGGTACTTCCCATGGGATACTGGAAAGGCAGCGGGCTTTCCATTGCCCTGGATCTGATCGCGACGGTGCTGACCAATGGTAATTCTGTTCAGAAGATTGGAACGTTCGGAGATGAGATCGGGCTGACACAGATCATGATCGCGATCGACCCGTCCAAGTTTAACACAGCCGAGGAGACAGACCAGATCGTGGATGAGATCCTCTCCGATGTCAAAACATCCATTCCGGTGGAAGAAGGCGGCGAGGTGTACTACCCGGGCGAGCTGGAACTAAAGAGTATCAAAGAAAATAAAGTGAACGGGATCCCTGTTGTAGAAGAAGTATGGGAGTCTGTACTGAAAATGTGATGCTTTAAAACAGATAAGGAGTTTTTCTTATGATACACGGAGTCTTATTCGATATGGACGGGCTGATGTTTGATACAGAAGCGGTCGGATACAGGGGATGGAAGGAAGCGGGACGACAGCTTGGGATTGAAATAAGTGATCAGGTGATCGCTGCTTTCCGGGGACTTGGGAACTGTGAGAAACGCCTGCGGTTCGCGGAACTGACAGGAAGACCAGACCTCTATGAGAAGGCGCTGGCGATCCGTGTGGATTACGCAGACCGCTGGATCTGCGAGAACGGGCTTCCGGTAAAACCGGGGTTGAAAGAACTGATGGAGTTTCTGAAGGAAAAAAGGATCCCGGCAGCGCTGGCCACTTCTACGGAGAGAGAAAAAGCCATGACATATCTTCGCATGGCAGGCGTGGAGAAGTATTTTTCCGCATCTGTCTGCGGGAGCGAGGCAGGAGCATCGAAGCCGGCGCCGGATATCTTTCTGAAAGCAGCGGAAAAACTGGGGCTTCCGCCCAAAAAATGCCTGGTCCTGGAGGACAGCACAAATGGGCTGAAAGCGGCGAAAGCAGCAGGATGCATGGCTGCGGTGGTACCGGATCTCTCTCCGGCTCCACCGGAAGAAGAGGGGCTGTGGGAGTGGAAGGTCCATGATCTCAAAGAGATGATCCCGATCATCCAAAATCGTGTGTCAGAGTGAAATAAAAGTACTGGGGCTTCCAGCCGCAGTGAAAGAACAAAAGGAATGGAGGAAATAAAATGGAATATGTAATAGGTATTCTTTTGCTCATCTCTTTCGTCGGACTTGCGGTATATGCGGTGCGCGGAGGAAACCTGATGATGGGAATGCTGATCATGGGCGTGATCTGGACCGCTCTTCCGCTGATCGGCAATACGTTTGCTACGAATCCGGAATTTATCGCTTCTTATCCCGGTGTGACGGATATCAGTTTCGTGGATGCGATCACCAACGTGTTCCAATCGGGACCGGAAGGATGGGGAAGTGTCCTTGTAAATGTTGTTTTCGGTGCATGGTTCGGACGAGTGCTCCTGCAGACGGGGATTGCGGATACACTGATCCGCAAGACGGTAGAGCTGGGAGGAGACAGACCAGTGATCATCTGTGTGCTCCTTTCTACAGTGACCACGGCGATCTTCTCCACATTGTTCGGGGCAGGAGCAGTTGTTGCGATCGGCGTGATCATCCTGCCGATCCTGATGAGCCTTGGCATCCCGAAAAAACTTGCCATCGGATCTTTCATGATGAGCGTGGGTGCCGGAATGTATTTAAATCCTGTGCTGACAGGGCAGTTTCTGGCGTTTTTCCTGGACGATGACGGGAAACAGATGATCACATATGATGATCCGGCCCGTCTCCGCTGGGCGGTCGTCGGACTTGCGGTACAGCTTATCATGGTCATCGTAATGTGTATCTTTGCTCTTCGCAGCAAGAAGACAGTCCATGCGTGGACTGCATCTGCAGCGAGAAAGTCCCGCCCGGGATATGTTCCGACTGTGGCGCTCATCGCACCGATCATCCCGGTGGTCCTGCTGGTGGTGTTCGATATCCCGATCATCCTGGGATTCACCATAGGAAGCTTCTATGCGCTCGCTGTATGCAAAAAGCTGACATCTTTCCGCGGAGCCTGCCGCGTGATGAACAAGGATTTCTATGACGGTGTGGTCGATACCGCTCCGCTGGTGGGATTCCTGCTCATGATTCCGATGTTCAACAAAGCAGCGGAGCTGTGCGTGCCTTATTTTAACGCACTGCTTGGAAATGTGATCCCGAACAATACGCTGGTGATCAGTATTGCATTTGCTCTTCTGGCTCCCCTGGGACTGTTCCGCGGACCCTTCACCCTGTTCGGATGCGGCGCGGCGACACTGGGGATACTCAAAGGGATCGGCTTCTCGACGCCGTATCTGTTCGCGCTGATGGTCATTCCGTCTATCACGATGAACGTATCCATCTGTATGACTCAGAGCTGGATCGCATGGGGCGTAAGCTACGCAAAGGTTTCTACAAGAGAACATCTGAAACAGACGCTGCCGGTGGCATGGATCATCTGTGCGATCATGCAGGCTGTCACATATGTAATGTTTGGCTAAGGAGGTGCCGGGAATGAGTGAAAGAAAAGTACGCATGGGCATCGATGTCGGAGGGACACATACAAAAGCTGTTGCTATCGATAATGCTACCCATGAGATCATTGGAAAGTCGTCCGTCAAGACGACACACGACGATAAGGCGGGCGTTGCGGCGGGAGTCGTTCAGGCATTCCAGAACTGCCTGAAGGAAAACAAGATCGATCCGAAGGACGTGATCTTCGTTGCACACTCTACGACTCAGGCGACCAACGCACTGATCGAGGGCGACGTGGCGCATGTCGGCGTTGTAGGAGTGGGACCGAAAGGGCCGGGCGGATGGATCGCCAAAGTCCAGACGAACATGCGGGACATTGATCTCGGATCAGGGAGATATATCCGTCTGCACAACCGTTTTATCTGTGACGAAAATCTGACAGACGAGCTGGTTACTGATACGATCAAATCCCTGGTAAGTGAAGGCGCTCAGGTCATCGTTGCCAGTGACTCCTACGGCGTGGATGACATGGAAAATGAAAACGGGATCTGCGCCATCGCGAAAGACATGGGACTGGAGGCGACTGCAGCCAGCGAGATCACAAAGCTTTACGGGCTGACGCGGCGCACCAGGACGGCTGCGATCAACGCGTCAATCCTTCCGAAGATGCTGAACACGGCGAACTCCACGGAAGAGAGTGTGAAGAGCGCCGGAGTGGAAGTGCCCCTGATGATCATGAGAGGGGACGGCGGTGTTATGGAGATCAGCGAGATGAAGAAACGCCCGGTGCTGACCATGCTCTCCGGACCGGCGGCTTCTGTCATGGGAAGTCTGATGTACCTGCGCGCGTCCAACGGCGTATATTTCGAAGTAGGAGGAACGACCACCAACATCGGCGTTATCAAGGACGGCCGTCCTGCTATCGATTATTCGATCGTAGGAGGACACCGGACTTATATCAGCAGCCTGGATGTACGAGTTCTGGGTGTGGCCGGCGGAAGTATGGTGAGAGCAGATAAGAACGGTGTAAAAGACGTAGGTCCCCGTTCCGCTCATATTGCAGGTATGGACTATGCAGTGTTCACCCCGGAGGAAGAGATCGTAGATCCGAAGGTAGTCTTCTTCAGCCCGAAAGAAGGAGATCCGGACGATTATGTTGCGATCGAACTGAAAAACGGAAAACGCATCACCATCACCAACACCTGCGCGGCAAATGTGCTTGGACTGGTGAAGCCGGAATATTTTGCATATGGGAATGCAAACGCGGCGCGCAAGGCAATGAAGCCGCTGGCGGATTATATGGGAGTCACTGTGGAGGAAGTGGCAACGCAGATTCTGACCAGGGCTTATCAGAAGATCGAGCCGATCATCATGGGACTGGCAGAGAAGTACCGTCTGGAGAAGGATCAGATCAGTCTGGTAGGAGTAGGAGGAGGCGCGGCTGCCCTGATCGGATTCTGTTCTGATAAGATGGGACTGAAATATTCCATCCCGGACAATGCAGAGGTCATCTCTTCCATCGGTGTGGCACTTGCCATGGTCCGCGACGTGGTGGAGAGAGTCGTTCCCAATCCTACACCGGAAGACATCCGTTCCATCAAGGCGGAGGCCATCGACAAGGCTGTGGAGAGCGGCGCTGCGGCAGATACCGTGGACGTACATATCGAGATCGACCCTCAGACTTCCAAGCTGACAGCCATCGCGCTGGGATCTACTGAGGTCAAGACTACAGACCTTCTGAAGGAGTGTACGGAGCAGGAGGCGAGAGAACTGGCGGCAGAGGACCTGAAAGAGAGACCGGAAGCCATCGAGCAGGAATGTGCGACGAAGAACTTCTTTGTTTTCGGAATGGACCGGAAAGGAAAGCATCCTATCCGTATCCTGGACAAGAAGGGATTTATCAAAGTCCAGAGAAACGACGGAAAGGCCGTACTCACAAAGGCGGGAAGCTACCGCAATATTGTCTCCCAGCTCTGGGAAGAGCTGGCAATCTATCAGCAGGATGCCATCCTTCGCCCGGACTACTACATCTGTGCCGGAGCGAGGGTGATGGATTTCTCCGGCTCGGTGGATCTGGATAAGATCATGATGCTGATGGAAGTGGAGATGCAGATGATCAATCCGGGGGATGACGTCATCATCGTCGGAGCAAAGAACAGTCTGTAACACGTCAGCAGTGCAGGAAAGGAGTGCTTTATGAACGGAGAGAAGCATGAGAGCGCAGGCAATGGACATCAGGAAATGATCCCGGGCAGCGAAACCGGAAGGAAAGCTGCCGGCGCACGCGAAAAGTGGAGACGTCTGGCTGAGGCTTTTTCCGGCAGGAGCACTCCGGAGCTGAGAAGAAAGAGTCCTGTGGTGGATCTCTCCGAGATGACGCGGACTCTTGCCGGGATCACGGATGAACAGTGGGGAAGATATGCCTTCAGCCGGGATCCGCTTGACGGGAAGTTTGATCTGCAGCAGAAGCTGAAATACACGAAGGCGGCCAATGAATGTGGGAGAACATGGGCGGCCTGGATCACCGGAAAGTATCAGACACGTTCTCCGGAGGAACTGGCGCAAAAGATGGGATTGAGGATCTTAAAACCGGATACACCCACCGGAGGAGGACAGGTGATCTTCGCCCAGTTCGTGCAGCCCGATGAGATCACAGTGTACATGGACTGCATCCGCAGGGCGTCCTGTCTGGCAGAGGAGAGCGGCTGTGAACTTCTGGAAAGGAAACGCCTTTTTGAAGTGCTGCTCTCCCATGAACTGTTTCATGCTGTGGAGGAACAGCATGCCGATGAGATCTATACACGGACAGAGAAGGTGGAACTCTGGAGGAAGCCGTTCTCCAACCGTTCTTCCATTGCATGTCTGTCTGAGATGGCGGCGATGTCTTTCGCCCGGGAGCTGCTGGGACTGGACTCTTCTCCGTATATGCTGGATGTCCTTTTAGTGTATGCCTATGACAAAGAAGCGGCGTGGGGGCTGTATGAAGAAATCGGAGAACTGATAAGGATATGATGAATACAGAATCCATTCGAAGGGGCTGTCGGTTAATACCGAATTTTAATCCCTGACATGCAAGGAAGAGACAATCCCAGAGAATTCGGACTTTTTAAGAATTGAATTCTCTGCTGGACTGTCTCTTCATTTTTATCCCTCTTATTTTAGGGCGCAAAAGCCCCTTGTTTGGATTTTGGGGAGCACTCCTTCGGCTAAGCTCTTTTCTGCTCCTTTTTTCCTTCATATTTCTCGATTTCATGGTGTAAGAACCGGTGGTATTTCAGGATGTTCCTACCAATTGCATACAGCATGAACTCTTTATACACTTTTTCTTCTGAACGATAATTAAAACGCCGGAAGTTTTCATTCTCTTTGATATCTCCAAAGTGCCCTTCCGTCTGGATCGACCGTGTCTGCCGTTTCAGGATCCCTTCTTCACTCTGGATATTAGCGTTGGATTCTTCCTTCAGTTCTTCCCAGCGTTCGTTGATCTTCATGACCTTATTCCGGTCCGGATTTTTTTC
>DWXK01000100.1 GCA_019119205.1 Candidatus Mediterraneibacter intestinavium | reverse complement strand
TTTTATTCGCTGTTTGGCTGTCCCTCACAGCGAATATAACTATATCATATACCTTTTGAATATGCAAGCATTTTTTTTACTTTTTTTCTTTATTTTTTCCCGGCTGTTTCTCCAGCTTCTCGATCGCCTCTTTTTTGACCATGATCCCCAGTGCCTGCTTCTCGTTTTTGACCCACACTTCATCGTGCACGCCGCCGAATTCTCCGTCCAGGGTCCAGGGTATCTCCTCAAGAGATTCAAAGCGGATATTTCCGGACCGGAAGGAGTACATCCTCTCCTTATTGATCTGGCGAAGTCCCAGAGCACCCAGAAGTTCACTCAGTTCGATCGCATTCTTCGGAGTCTTGATCAGAGTCACCTCAAACTCGCCGTCATCAAAGACAACATCCTTTCCTATGATACCCTGAAACCCTCCCACAGACCGGGAGTTTGTCACCATCCCGAAAATAAACTCATCTTCGATCAGTTCACCGTCATGAGTGACCCGGATCTTATATGACGGGATATTAAAAATGCGCTTTGTACCTTCCAGGACATACGCGAGGTGCCCCAGGATGTTCTTCATGCTCTGCTTTGTCTCATAGGACACATCCGTAAACAGCCCGAATGCAGCGATATAGACAAAATAATCGTTGTTAAAACATCCCACATCACAGGGGAAAACAGTCCCATTGACCGCTGTATCTGCCGCTTCCAGGATATCTCTTGAAATATGCAGGCTCCTTGCGAAATCGTTCGTCGTCCCCGCCGGGATATATCCGATCGGCACTTTTTCTTCCTTGTACTCCATCATCCCGGTGACAATTTCGTCCAGTGTCCCGTCCCCGCCGCTGCAGACAACAAGATCATAATGATCATCATAAGACCTCATCTTCGCGATGGCATCGTGGTATTTCTGCGTGGGATATACCGTAACGTCATATCCTCCTTTGACAAAGATATCAAGGACATCTGACAGCTTGGGCTTCAGCAGTCCCTGACCTGAATTCGGGTTATAGATAAACAGCATCTTCTTCATTCGTCATCCTCCCAATCTTCAAAAAATAAGTCAAAAGAGGCTGCACTTTGATCAGAACAGCCCCTCACTCTCTTTTGTTTATCTTATCCGGCGTGATACCGGGAAATGTCTTCCGATCATGATCATTTCGCTTTTGCAAAAAACGTTTTGATCCCTTCAGCAGCTTTCTGCTCATCCTCACCGTCCGTCACAACAGTGATCTGGTCTCCTCCTGCCAGGCTCAGGCTCATCATTCCCATGATGCTCTTGGCATTTACATTTTTCTCACCAACCTGAATGTATACTTTGCTTGCATACTGGCTGGCTTCCTGGACCAACAATGCGATAGGTCTTCCATCAAGGCCTTTGTCTGCTTTTACTACAACAGATGTTTTTATCATAATAATCCTCCTTGTTCTCGCCTCACTTTGTCCGCCAATTCGCTCAGTTTTCGTAACCTGTGGTTGATACCGGATTTACCGACGGGAGGAGTCAATGATTCTCCCAGCTCTTTCAGAGTTGCATTCGGATTTTCAAGACGTGCAAGCGCCGCCTCTACCAGATTGTCCGGCATATTCTCAAAGCCGATCCGCTCTCTAAGATATGTAATATCCTCAACCTGCTTTACCGCTGCTGATACCGTCTTGTTTATATTGGCAGTCTCGCAGTTCACCTGTCTGTTCACAGAATTGCGCATCTCCTTGAGTATCCTGACGTTCTCAAGTTCCATCAGGGCGACATGCGCTTCCATGACATTCAGCATATCCACTATCTGGGAACCCTCTTTCAAGTAGACAATGTATGATCTCTTACGAGGTACGATCTTGGCATCCATCGAAAAGCTGCATATCAGCCCCCGGATCTGCCCCGCCATCACTTCCGTGGAGCAGACGATCTCAAAGTGATAGGACTTTCTCGGGTCGCTCATGGACCCGGACGCCTGGAACGCGCCCCGCAGGAAAGCCCGCCTGCAGCATGTCTGCTGTACGACCAGAGGGTTTACGGCGTGAAGCTCTTCCGCACGCCCTTCATGCTCATCCAGCATCTTTACCGCCTGAAGGATCCTGACAGCATCCCCGTGCCGTCTGACTACGACTGCATAGGAAACTGATTTTTTTACTGTGTTCCGCCTGACAGCGATATCAGTCTTTATATTAAATGTTTTTTCTATCAATGTAAAGACTTTTCTTGCAACAAGGAAATTTTCCGTATGGATTTTTATACTGCACTGATCAAACCGATTGATCACCACAGTACCGCACATTCCGATAAACGCTGCCAGTTCCGCAATACAGCAGTGTCTTGCCGGACTGATATGTTTTGCCAGTTCTTCCCTGACCTGCCCAGAAAACGACATAACATCTCACCTTTTCATGCAGCGGCGCTTCCATGCCGCCGCATCTATTTTTTCTTTGTAATACTGTCTTTCCCGATATCCCGGTGTTCTATGCGCACTCCATAATTCTCCTCTTTTTCCAGGATCTGGTACAGCGCGTTGGCGAGCGTGACAGACCGGTGTTTTCCTCCGGTACACCCGATCGCGATCACGAGCTGGTTCTTTCCTTCCAGGATGTAATTCGGGATCAAAAACTGCATCATATCTTTCAGTTTCTCCAGAAAGATCCTCCCTTTGTCGTTCTCCATCACATAATCCTGCACTTCCGGGTCATTCCCTGTCTTCTCCCGGAGTGTATCAATATAGTAGGGATTCGGAAGGAACCTCACGTCAAACACCAGGTCTGCATCCTGCGGGATCCCGTACTTGAACCCGAATGACATCACCGTGATATAAAGATTGCAGAAACTCTGTCCCTCCACAAAGATCTTTTCCAGTTCCAGATGCAGCTCTCTTGTCAGCATCTTGCTCGTATCCAGGATATAAGTCGCCCTCATCTTCAGGAACGCGATCTTCTCCCTCTCCTTCGCGATCCCTGTATCCACTCTGCCGGAACCACTTAAGGGGTGCTGCCTCCTTGTTTCTTTATAGCGTTTCACAAGTACGTCGTCGCCGGCATCCAGAAACAGGATCTCATACTTCACACCTTTGTCGTCCAGCTCTTTCAGGTTCGATTCAAGCCCAGAAAAATCCTGTCCGCCCCGGACATCCAGCCCGAGAGCCACCTTCTCCATCTGCGAACCCGGAGCATCCATCATATTCGCAAACCCCGGCAGGAGCGGGATCGGCAGATTGTCCACGCAGAAATACCCCATATCCTCGAGCATCTTCAGCGCAGTGGATTTGCCCGCTCCTGACATCCCCGTAACGATAACAAAACGCATACTCAAAACTCTCCTATCTTTTTGACTTCCGGTTTCAGCTGCACGCCCGACGTCTCCTCCACTCTGCGCGCCACCTCATCCATCAGTTCTGAAACATCCGCCGCAGTCGCGCCTCCCAGGTTGACCACAAATCCGCAGTGCTTCTCTGACACCTGTGCATTCCCCACGCGGAATCCCCTGAGTCCCGCATCCTGGATCAGTTTTCCGGCGAAATATCCTTCCGGGCGTTTAAATGTACTGCCCGCACTTCCATATTCTAGGGGCTGTTTCTCAACCCGTTTTTCACGCAGTTCATCCATTCTCGCACGTATCTCTTCTCTCCTGCCCCTTTTCAGGGAGAGTACCGCCTCCAGTACGACATAATCCATTTTCGACACGATGCTGGTCCGGTATCCCATCCCCATCTCCTCTTCCGGGATCGTGAGGATCTCTCCCTCCGGTGTCAGCACAGTGGCAGTCTTTAAGACCTGTTTCATCTCTCCGCCATACGCTCCGGCGTTCATGCGTACCGCGCCTCCCAGGGTTCCCGGGATCCCGGAGGCAAACTCCACGCCCTCCAGTTCTGCCTCGCATGCCGCGGCAGCCACTTTGGAGAGGAGCGCGCCTGCCTGGGCACGGATCTCATCTCCTTCAACAAAGATCCTGTTCATATTTTTAAATATCTGTATGATGACGCCCCGGAATCCTCTGTCCCCCACGAGCAGATTACTTCCATTCCCCACCACATAATAGGGAATATCCGCCGCCCTGCAAAGTTCTATGATCCGGCTGATCTCTTCTGCTTTTGACGGTGTGACAAAAAAATCTGCCGGACCGCCGATCCGAAACGTGGTATGCCCGGACATGGGCTCATCCTGCAGTACATTCTCTTCTCCTGCTATGGCACAAAGTTCTTCGTACAGATTCATTGATATACTCCATTTCTATTTGCTTGTTTGTCTTCCTATTATAATCCAAGCCTGCCGCAATGTAAAGCGCACAAAACTCCGCTTTCTTGCCAAAATCATAAATACAGTGTATAATGTAGCAGTATCTCTAAATTTTTATGCCCCGCAGGGCGTACTGTAACAACTAAGAAGGAGTGAAAATACTACAGTGGACTCTGGAGACACTTTTCAATTGATCATACTGGTCATTCTTTTAATGCTTTCGGCATTTTTCTCATCTAACGAGACAGCACTCACAACGGTGAACAAGATCCGGCTCCGTTCTCTGGCCGATGCCGGTGACAAACGCGCGGAACTTGTTCTTGACATTACGCAGAACCATACATCAAAAATGCTGAGTGCCATATTGATAGGTAACAATATCGTTAACATTTCCGCATCTTCTCTTTCTGCTACACTTGCATATGCGTTCGGTGGATATATGGTCAGTATCGCAACCGCGGTCCTCACCGTAGCTATTCTCGTGTTCGGCGAGATCACACCGAAAAACTACGCAACGATCAACGCGGAAAAGATCGCACTCAGATATATCCGGGTGATCAAGGTCTTTATGACGATCATGACGCCATTCATCTTTATCATCAACCTCTTCTCCCGCGGGTTCATGCGTCTTCTGCGCGTGGATCCTTCCGCGAAGAAAAAGGATCTTACGGAAGACGAACTCCGCACGATCGTGGATGTCAGCCACGAAAACGGCATCATCGAGACCGGTGAGAAAGAGATGATCAACAATGTGTTCGACCTGAACGACGCCAACGCAAAGGATATCATGGTCCCGAGAGTTCATGTTACATTTGCGGATGTGGAGAACACATATGACGAACTCATCGAGATCTTCCGCGAAGATAAGTTCACCCGGCTTCCGGTATATGAAGAAAGCCAGGATAATATCGTGGGTATCATCAACATGAAGGACCTCCTCCTGTATGACAGGAATCAGCCTTTCTCCATCCGAGATATCATGAGGAAGCCACATTTTACTTATGAATATAAAAGCATCTCCGAACTTCTAGTGGAGATGAGGGCTTCTACTTTCAATATCGCCATCGTCCTTGACGAGTACGGTGAAATGGCAGGGTTGATCACTCTGGAAGATATCCTGGAGGAGATCGTGGGAGAGATCCACGATGAATATGATGATGTGGCGGACGATCCTCTCCAGAAGATCGGAGAACTGGAATATGTCATTGAAGGTTCCATGAGCCTGGACGACATCAACGACCGGCTGGGGACCAGTCTGGAAGCTGAAGACTACGATTCCCTGGGCGGATTTATCATCGGACAGCTTGACCGCCTTGCAGAAGAGGGCGATGAGGTCCGCACAGAAGACGGCATACGTCTTGTAGTTGAAAAGCTTGACAAGAACAGGGTCGAGAGCGTTCACGTCTATCTGCCGGAGAAGAAAGACTTGTCCGAAAAAGAAGAGCAGACTCCCATAACGGACACTGTCCCGGAGGCAGGGGAGTCATCCAGCAATGCAGAGATATAGTATTTCTCCAAATCTGGAGTCATGAGAAAATCCCCTTCGCACCGCCGGTTCATCCAGCGGTGCGAAGGGGATTTTCACTTCCCGGCATTGCCTCAAGAGAGCCCTCCGCTTTATTTCCTGCTTTGGACTCTCAATCTGACTTATATGTTTTTTATTTACGACCTTTTATGCCAGCGCCTTCCCAATCGCCTCAACGCCTTTTTTATCTCATCTTTTTCCGGAACCGTAAAATTAAGACGGAAAGAATGGGATTTTCCACCTGCCGGCATAAACACATCCCCCGAGATCACTGCAACCTTATATTCTTCGGCCAGTTTTTTCACAAATGCATCAATGTCCAGTTTCCCTGTGACATCTGTGCACCAGACAAACATCCCTCCATCCGGTTCAATACATTTGATTTCGGGCGGGAGTGTTTTCTTCAGCAATTCGCACATATAATGGCACTTTTCTCCATAAAACCGCGATATCTTCCGGATATGCTCCTCTATATCATACCGCTTGTAATACTCATAGACAATCATCTGCGCCAGTATATTGGTGTGTACATCCGTAAACTGCTTAAGCAGTGTTCCCCGGTCTACGATCTTTTTGTCCGCGATCATGTAACCTGCCCGCAGCCCCGGAGCCACCACCTTTGAAAAACTTCCCGAATAGCATACAATTCCTTCTGTATCAAAAGACTTGATAGAAGGCACATCCTCTCCCCTAAACCGGAGCTGTCCATATGGGTCATCCTCAATGATCATAACCTTATGTGCCCTGGCAATTTCATAAATCTGATGCCTGCGCTCAAGAGGCATTGTTACTCCCGTTGGATTCTGAAAATTAGGGATCAGGTAGATAACCCTGATATTCGGATGATTCTCCAGCGCCTGCTCCAATTTTTCAGGTATCATTCCTTTATCGTCCGTCTTTACGCCCACTATCTCTACATTGTTGGATTTAAACGCGCTTAGCGAACCAATAAAGCATACCTCATCACAGGCGACAGCGTCTCCTTCGTTGCAAAAGATCTTGACCGCCATGTCATTTGCCTGCTGTGCGCCTGATGTGATAAGCACCGCATCCTCCCGCCTTCTGATCCCGAATTTTTCTTTCGCGTAAGCGGCGATCTGTTCTCTCAGCGGAGTATACCCTTCACTTATTGAATACTGAAGTGCCTCCACGGGCTCCCTTTCCAGAATATCTTTCGCGATTTCTGCGATTTCCTTTACCGGAAATGCCTCCTTCGCCGGATTTCCACCTGAAAGGGCGATAATTCCGTCTCCCACCATCAGTTTGAACAGTTCACGGATCGCCGACGGCTGCAATGTCAGCACCTTGTCTGAAAATCTGTACTCCATTTTTCTCCCTCTCTATAGACTTACCTGATTGCGCAGCGGCCTGCCCTGTGCATATGCTTCCACGTTATCTTCATAAAGTTTTTTCAGTCTCTTCACCCAGCTGTCACCCGCCCCCGCCTTATGCGTTGTGATATACACATTCGGCATTTCCCAAAGCTTTGAACTTTCGGGAAGCGGCTCGACTTCAAACACATCCAGTGCAGCCGCCGCGATCTCTCCGCCTTCAAGTGCATGTATCAGATCATCTTCCTTTACTATGGAGCCCCTTGCCGCATTAAGCAGCATTGCCGAAGACTTCATCAATGCAAACGTCTTCGTGTTCATCATATATCGGGTACTGGCAGTCAGAGGCACGACGATAACTACAAAGTCGCTTTCCTTTAGAAGACACTTCAGCCCTTCATCTGTATCGTAAAAGGTATCCCAGTACGGGCACTTTCCGTTGTAAAGGCCATATGTCAGCACTTCCATCTCAAAAGCTTTTGCCCGTTTCGCAATTTCTGTTGCAATCGCTCCATCTCCAATGAGTCCTAACCTCTTTCCGTACAAGTCCCGCGCGACTACAGCCATCCAGGGATCCTGGTCAAATGTGAGCCATTGCCTTCTTCTTTTCGCCTCATCATACTCACGCATGCGGCGCGAATGCATAAGCATCTTGCAGAAAACGTCTTCCGCGATGGAGACACTCATATTTCCCGTTCCGTTTGTGAAAAGAATGCCCCGCCTTTTTATTTCTTCCATACATGCTCCGTCCACACCCGCCGCGGGGGTCTGTATCCATTTCAGCTTTGGGCACATATGCAGGAACTCTTTCGTCAGCATATACGGATGTATGTTCAACACCTCTGCCTCAGCCATGACCTCCGGATGTGCTGACATTTCTTCATTAGAAAAAAAGACCACCTCATCCTCCGGGCGTTCCGGCCACAATCCTTTATAAAGACGGCGAAGCCAGTTCTTATATCGCGCTTTTCACTTTCACGGACCAGCTCCTATTGTGGAGTCTGGGCGTACTGGTTTTAAGTTCCGGCAGCGGTGAGAGCACGGACTTTTCTCCTAAAGAAAGCATCCGTAAAATTCTGACCCCCATGAATCTGGCAATGATCGCAGCCGTCATCCTGGTCTCTCTGGATATCTCCCTTCCAGAATCTTTTTCAGAAACCATTACGGGGACCGGAGAAGTGAGTTTTAGCCTGGCGCTTGTCTTTCTGGGCGCATCACTTTCCTATGTGTCACTGAAGAATATCGCCTATATACGCTCATACGTTTTTCTTGTACTGGTCAAAATGCTGATCATTCCCATCTGTGCTGCCCTGATCGCCGCCCGGTTCCTTACTGATACAGAGACAACAATTTTGACGCTGATGGCCGGAATGCCCGGCATGTCCGCCATACCGATGATGGCCTCAACCTACGGTTCGGATCCTGGCTTTGCCTCCCGGACTGTTCTTGTAATGACAGTGTGTTCTGCAGTAACCCTGCCGCTTGTCATGACAATGCTGACTCTTATACAGGGGGGGATAGTAATATTCCTGTCAACCTGTGCGTTTTCCCTCACCACTTTCCTCAAGCCTGCATATTTTGTTATGAAAGAAGCCCAAAGAGGAACGAAATCATGCCATATTCTATCATGCTCGACGCCGGACACGGCGGGCGGGATCCCGGCGCGGTCTACAACGGGCGCCAGGAAAAAGATGATACGCTCGCCCTCACCCTTGCAGTCGGCGAGATCCTTCAGGAACGCGGGGTCGATGTTCTCTACACCCGCACCACAGATGTCTACGAATCCCCTTACCAGAAAGCAATGGAGGCAAATGCCGCCGGGGTGGATTTTTTTGTCTCACTCCACCGTAATTCTTACCCTGCGGATAACGCAGTATCCGGAGTGGAGTCTCTCGTCTATGATAAATCCGGAATCAAGCTGAAAATGGCGGAGAATATCAATGACCAGCTGGAAGCGATCGGTTTTATCAACCTCGGTGTCAAAGAACGTCCCGGGCTCGTCGTCCTGCGACGCACAAAGATGCCGGCTGTCCTCGTGGAAGTCGGATTCATCAATTCCGATACAGACAATCAGCTTTTCGATGACAATTTTGACGACATCGCCCTGGGGATCGCAGAGGGGATCCTGGATACGCTCGGACAGGGCAGCGATCCGGACACCTCCGGTTATACTGTGCAGGTCGGGTCCTACCGAAATCCGGCAAACGCCCGCAGGCTTGAAAATGAACTCAAGGAACTTGATTTTCCGGCAGAGATCACAGAGGGAGATGGATTTTTCCGGGTCATGGTAGGAGCATTCTCATCCCTGGAAGAAGCAGTTGACATGGAGCAGCGGCTGAAACGGGCAGGTTATCAGACGCTGGTGGTGAGCAGGTAGAGAGCGGCAGTCCGCCCTTACCGGTTCCGTCCGTCTGACCCTGCGCAAGCTCGATTCCGCGCTTCGCGCTCCTTCTCGCTCGCGGGCGTCCGCCCTATGCGTGGGAGAAAAGATCCAGCCGATCACAAGCCAGCTTGCATCGTCTGAATCTCTTCTCCCACGCGCAGGATCAGACTTGTATCCGAAAACCGAGCGCACTCTTGATTTTTTTTATGTATCGTATTACAATGGTGGAGTAAATAATTGACGGGCTGTTTTTTTGCAGAGGAATGGAGGATTTACAATGGAGAAGAAGAATATTGACTGGGCAAATCTGGGTTTTGGTTATATGCCTACGGACAAGCGATATGTTTCAAATTATAAAGACGGAAAATGGGATGAGGGTGCGCTGATCGATGATCCGAATATCGTAATGAATGAATGTGCCGGCGTGCTTCAGTATGCTCAGACGGTATTTGAGGGAATGAAAGCGTACACAACAGAGGACGGACATATCGTGACTTTCCGTCCGGACCTGAATGCCGCACGTATGGTGGATTCCGCAAAACGTCTTGAGATGCCGGTATTTCCGGAAGACCGTTTTGTTGATGCGATTGTCCAGACTGTAAAAGCCAATGCGGCATATGTTCCGCCATACGGATCCGGTGCTACGTTATATATCAGACCTTATATGTTCGGGATCAACCCGGTCATCGGTGTAAAACCCGCTGACGAATATCAGTTCCGCGTGTTCACCACACCGGTTGGACCGTACTTTAAAGGCGGCGTAAAGCCGATCACTATCTGTGTCTCTGATTTTGACCGTGCAGCGCCGCATGGGACCGGTCACATCAAAGCAGGGCTGAACTACGCGATGAGCCTTCATGCTATCGTGACTGCTCACGCAAATGGATTTGATGAAAATATGTATCTGGATTCTGCAACACGGACAAAGGTTGAGGAGACCGGCGGGGCAAACTTCCTCTTTGTCACAAAGGACAACAAGATCGTGACCCCTCACTCCACAACGATCCTCCCATCCATCACGAGACGCTCTCTGATGTATGTCGCTGAACACTATCTCGGACTGGAAGTGGAAGAGAGGGATGTATACTTTGACGAGGTAAAAGATTTTGCAGAATGCGGTCTCTGTGGAACTGCAGCCGTGATCTCACCGGTCGGCAAAGTCGTTGACCACGGAAAAGAGATCTGCTTCCCGAGCGGAATGGAGAAGATGGGACCGACGATCCAGAAACTGTACGATACACTGACAGGTATCCAGATGGGACACATTGAAGCTCCGGAAGGATGGCTGCAGGTGATCGAATAATATCCCGCATATCGATTCTGACATATCGTCCGTTCCCGCTCGTTCAAAAGGTACGGACAGCAAGATCCCGGCATCATCGGAACAATGTTCCAGACGATGCCGGGATCTTAATTTTCATGTTTTATTCTGTGAGTCCCTGTGCCTCGATCACTTCGATCACGCTGTCAACATACTTCTCACATATCTCGTCAGAAGCCGCTTCCACCATAACGCGGATCACCGGCTCTGTCCCGCTCTCACGGACAAGGATACGTCCGTCTGTTCCCAGGGCATCAGCCGCTTTTTTCACAGCTTCCTGCACCGCCGGATTCTCCTGCGCCGTCTTCTTGTCTTTCACCCTGACATTCTTAAGAAGCTGCGGATAAATCTTCACCTCATCCGCCAGTTTTCCGAGAGACTGCTTCTTCTCCAGGATCACTTCCATCACCATAAGGGATGTAAGGATACCGTCTCCGGTCCTTGCGTGTTTACTGAAGATGATGTGTCCGGACTGCTCTCCTCCGAGGACATATCCGTTCTTCATCATATTTTCATAGACATATTTATCTCCTACTGCGGTCTGCTCATACTTCATGCCTATCTTATCGCATGCTTTGTACAGCCCCAGATTGGACATGATCGTTGTCACGATCGTATTGTCTTTCAGTCTGCCCTGCTCCATCAGATATTTTCCGCAGACATACATGATACGGTCGCCGTCAACCACATTTCCGTTTTCATCCACTGCGATACAGCGGTCTGCGTCACCGTCATAGGCAAATCCCACATCCAGCTTTTTCTCTTTTACAAACTCCTGAAGGACTTCGATATGAGTGGAGCCGCAGTTTGTATTGATGTTGGTTCCGTCAGGCTCGTTATTGATGACATAAGTTTTTGCCCCAAGCGCGTCGAACACGCTCTTTGCGATAGTAAATGCACTTCCGTTCGAACAGTCAAGACCGATGCGCATATCTTTGAAAGACCTCGTTGCAAGTGAGATCAGATGTCCGATATAGCGGTTCCTGCCCGCTGCATAATCTATCGTCCGTCCGATATTCTCCCTTGTTGCCAGCGGAAGTTCTCCAATCTTCCCGTCGATATATGCTTCGATCTTCTCTTCTACTTCCGCCTCCATCTTATGTCCGGCGCTGTTGATCACCTTGATCCCGTTGTCATAGAACGGATTGTGGCTTGCGGAGATCATCAGTCCGCAGTCGAAATCCTCTGTCCTTACCACATAAGATACGCTCGGCGTCGTTGTCACGTGAAGAAGGTATGCGTCCGCTCCGGATGCTGTGATCCCTGCTGCCAGAGCATACTCAAACATATAGCTGCTCCTTCTTGTGTCTTTTCCGATCACCACTCTCGCTTTATGATCCTGTCCGAAGTACCAGCCCAGATAACGTCCTACTTTAAATGCATGTTCCACGGTCAGGACCACATTTGCCTCGCCACGGAACCCGTCAGTACCAAAATATTTTCCCATGTCTGACTACCCCTTTTTTCTTACTTTATAAGTATATGCGCTGAAACAGGTACAGATTTACCCGTACAGCACACTTTTCATTATATTACTATTACAGAATAGTTACAAGTATTTCTTTTTTGTTAAGTGCACGGGGCTGTCCTTTAGTGCAGCGCGGCTTGTGACAATTGGTAAAAATCACAGTTCCTTCCTGCCTTCTTTTACGGTATACTATATGGTAGTCTGTATTTCCGCAGACACTGAGACTAAAGACTAAAGATCACTGATCAAATTTCACGGAGGTTTCCAATGATAAAACTGATCGCAAGCGACCTGGACGGCACGCTGCTCCAGAACGGGGCTCAGGAGCTCACGCCCCGTGCCATCCGGCTCATACACGAACTGACACAGAAGGGGATTCATTTTGTTGCGGCAAGCGGACGCCAGTATGACAACGAACGCCGGGTTTTTGACGCCATAAAAGATGAGATTTCCTATATCGGCGAGAACGGCTCTGTCTGCATCCACCAGGGCAAGGTCATTTCCCGCGGCATCATCGAAGACGGACTTGCCTTCCGCATCATCCGTGAGATAAAAAAAGAGGCGAACTTCGACATCGTTGTCTCCCGGGAGGACACCTGCCTGATCGAGGGCAATAATCCGGATTTTGCGAACCATATCGTCAATGTCATGCACAATACCACCGAGATCGTGGAGGATATCTCGAAGATCCGGGGACCGATCCTGAAGATCGCAGTGGCAAACATGAAGGACGGCCCGCATATCATAGATAAATATTTGAAACATCTGCAGGATATGTTCGGGTCCGAGATCAAAGTCGTGACCTCGGGAAATATCTGGATCGACTTCATCGCTCCCGGTACTAACAAAGGGACCGCTCTTCGTCATCTGCTGGAACTGTTTGATGTCCGCCCCGAGGAATGTATCGCGTTCGGAGACCAGTACAACGATATCGAGATGCTGGAACTGGTCGGACAGAGTTATGCCATGTCCAACGCGGCTCCGGGGATCTCTTACTATGCCGACTATGTGACGGATTCTGTGGAGGATGTACTGGAAGATATCCTGGCAGGGCTTGACTGATATGTGTAAGAATAGAGCAGGTGCCGTGTACTTTTTCAAAAGTACACGGCACCTGCTCTATTCTTACACACATATTTACTCTATTTCAGTTCCACCACCGCATACGGCTTTCCCTCTGCATCGCAGAGTTCCACCACCGTACGCTCAGCCTCCCTGGATACCTTCGGATAAATGATATCTCCGAGGACCGCTGACTTCTTATAATCCACCCGGAGTTGTCCTGCGCTCATCTCACGAGGCAGCATCTCCAATGCCATCTGCACATACTGACAGTTGTTGACATGCTCGTTCGTATCTATGTGATATCTGCGCACGGGAAACGGCTCCATATCTTCACACTCTTCCGGCATCAGGATCTTACGCCCCTCATAGGGCATATCCAGAGGTTCTTCTGTCCCGTATGGCTCAATATGCTCTTTTGCCGGGCGGGTCGGACGCCCCTTTTCCAGATCCATAAATACCCAGATGGAATTGGCGCATGCGAGTTGTTTTCCCTGCTCGTCTTTCATATAGAAATTTCTGTTTCCGTAGAGCCCCTTGAACTCTGTAGGAAATGTTCCCGTCACGATTCTTTCTCCCAATTCCGGATATCTCTCAACGATCACCTGCCAGTAAGAGAGGACCCAGGCTTTTCTGTCTGCTTTTAACCGTCCCATCCCCAGACCCACTTCTTCAGAGTGAAATGTACTGCAGTCCTGAAAATAATTGATCAGCGCAGGAAGGGTCATTTTCCCTGTATGATCGATCTCGCTGTAACGCACTCTCCCGCCAAATTCATACATCTTGTTTCTCCCTTTCTTTACTCTTCTGTTTTTGCGACATAATTGTATTCGGCAGTGATCACACACTCATATCTGCTGTCAATACTTTTTATGCGTTCTGTAAGCTTCGCCGGCAGTTCGGCTCTTGTCTTTTCGTCATACTCGATCGGTATGACCATATCAAAAATAAGGTTCGTCCTGCCTTTGCCGTGAACAACACGGAAATCATGGATGCTGCACGCCGGATCTATCTCCCTCAGGATCCCCGCCGTCTTTTCCTTTATTTCAAGTACATGTTCGTCTTTCATTTCCACCGGATCCATATGTATCACAAGAAACAGTCCCAGCTTCTTCCCTGCATCTCTCTCGATCCGGTCAATGATCTCGTGCGACACCTCAATGTCCACGTCGTTGGGCACCTCCGCGTGGATGGACGCCATGCTGCGCCCGGGTCCGTAGTTATGGACGATCAGGTCGTGTGTCCCTTCGATCCCGTCGTAACTCTCCACAAACCTCTTGATCTTTTCATATACTTCCGGATCGATCGCCTCTCCGATCAGCGGTTCCAGGGTATCCCTTGCGATCCCGATGCCAGCCCACATCACGACGAGGGCAACTCCTACTCCTACGACTCCGTCGATATTGATCCCGGTCACTCCGAAAAATACCAGAGACAGGATGGTCGCTCCTGTGGTGACCACATCTCCCATCGAATCTGCAAAGACCGCCTTCATGACTTTCGAGTCGATCTTCTCTCCCAGTTTCCGGTTAAAAAGCCCCAGCCAGAGTTTCACTGCAATGGATAAAAGCAGGATCACAACAGACACCAGGCTGAACGTCATCTCTTCCGGGTTCCGTATCTTTCCAATAGAATCCTTCAAAAATGTGAACCCGACTTCGATCACAAGGAAGGAGACCACGAGAGCCGCGATATATTCCATCCTTCCGTGCCCGAAAGGATGATCCGCGTCCGCCGGCTTCTCCGCCATCTTTACTCCCACGAATCCGATGATGGAAGATCCCGCATCGGACAGGTTGTTAAATGCATCCGCAGTGACGGAGACGCTGTGCAGGATGAGCCCCACCGCAAACTTCACCGCAAACAGGAAAACGTTGCAGAAGATGCCCACGAAACTGGCGAGCACTCCGTACGCCGTTCTCACAGACACCTTCTCCACGTCTTCATGATCTTTTATAAAATGTCTTACCAAAAATTCTGTCATTACTATTTCCCTTCCCAGAAATACCAGCTTATCTTGAAATCAGATACTGCTGTCACTTTGGAATACTCCTCTTCCGTCAATACATTCTTTATCTTCTCATGGTTCCCGTCAGGATCGACCACATTGACCGCATCTCCAAAACTGAGCCCCGGGTAAAGCACGCACCACCAGTTGTGCCCCCTCGCCTCCCCGATCTCTACGCGGAGCGCCCGGTAGTTGCCGGCAGGGAAAAACAGGCCGTCATATGTCCTGTCGGAGAACCAGCATGTGGTCACTGCCGCGTTCACCGGGTCATCCGAGCCAGCTTCCGCCAATGCAGACTCCCCTGCATCCTCGATCTCATCTGTGTGTTCCCGCACCCAGCTTTCCGTCTCCTCCAGTGACAGGTCCTCCGGAAGTTCACGGGAAAGGTAATCTGTCACCGCATCCCTCACTTCCAGCTTCAGTTTCTGGTCTTCTTCACTGTCGCTGTCCGCGATCACGTGGAATCGCAGGATCTCACCTGCGATCTCCTGCTGCATCCCGGCTTCCGCCGCAGCCTCTGTCCGCCAGAATATCCCCCCTGTCACCATCACCGCCAGGAGCACTGAGAGGATAAAAATAGTCTGATTCTTATATCTGTCCGTATTGTATGTGAAACCCATATGTATTCCCTCCATATTTCATATATTTACTGAATCCTATATGGAGTATGGACAGGAATGGAAGGATTATTCCGAATATTCTGAATTTATTCTTCAATGGGTGCCGTGTACTTTTTCAAAAGTGTCAGGCACTTTTGAAAAAGTACACGGCACCC
>DWXK01000099.1 GCA_019119205.1 Candidatus Mediterraneibacter intestinavium | reverse complement strand
TCGCCCATGTTGGATCCGAGTGCGATATACGCAGTATGTCTCGCTCTTGTAATCTCCACACTGACTGTTTTCATCGGAAGATGAACAGGCGCCCACGGCTTTTTGATTTCCAGACGTATCTTCCGCACCGTCGGATATTTTATCAGAATCTCTTCCGCAAGGTGCTCAGCCGCACTCTCCAGCAGTTTGAATGTATGTTCTTTTAAGTAGCTGTCAATCAGCGCACTTACTTCCCCATAGTGAACCGATGCCGTAAGGTCGTCTGTCCTGCCCGCCTTTCGCGTACTCGTATACAGATCTGCTGAGACGAGGAATTTCTGTCCCAGAATATTCTCCTCAGGGAAAACCCCGTGGTTTGCAAACACTTCCAGTTCCTGAATCTTTATCTTATCCATTTCATTCCATCCTTCTCAACAGTCATGTTTCCGCATCAGGGCACGGGTCATAAGGATCGCCCGTCTGTTTTTCTCGACGTCATGCACGCGCACGAAAGCACATCTCTTCTGCACCGCATACACGGTAGTCACCAGGGTCCCTTCCTCTCTCTGATCCGCCGGCAGATCCAGCGTCAGTCCGATCACGGATTTCCGCGATGTTCCGAGAAGTATCGGAAGTCCCAGTTCATGCATGATCTCAAGACGGTGAATGATTTCCAGGTTCATCTCATATGTCTTTCCGAATCCCACGCCTGGGTCGAGTGTAATCTTGTCCCGGCTGATTCCCGCCCTGTCGGCAATTCTTACGCACTCTCTCATATCCTCCAGAAACTCCGGCAGAAACTCTCCATATTCTGTGTTATTCCGGTTATGCATCAGACAGCATGCCGCACCGCTTTCTGCTATCACGCCTGCCATTTCAGGGTCATATTTTAATCCCCAGATGTCATTGACCAGGTCCGCGCCGGCGCTGACAGCTGCCCGTGCCACGCCGCTCTTATACGTGTCAACAGATACCGGAATGTCAAACTCCCTTTTCAGAGCTTCAATCACCGGAACCACGCGGCAGATCTCCTCCTCATCCGAGATCTGCACATGTCCGGGGCGTGTGGACTCGCCGCCCACATCGAGAATATCCGCGCCTTCCCGCACCATCTGTTCCGCGTGGGCAAGCGCGGCGTCCATATTCTGATATTTTCCTCCGTCTGAAAACGAATCAGGAGTCACATTCAGGATTCCCATGATGTATGTGTTATTTTCTGTGTCAAAATTCCTGTTTCCAATGATCATATTGTTATCTCCATGTTCTTTTTTTCAAGGCTCCAGTCGCACTCTTTTTCTGCCGGACAGGCAAAGCACATCCGGGAGGCTTTGTCGCTCTCACAGAGCAGTCTTTCCAGCGGTTCCGGATCTTCCCTCAGCTTCCTGTGACCGCGGATCGCAGTGAGGATCATCTGCCTTTCTTCCGGGGCAAATGACAGTTCTTCCGGAAGGCTGTCCAGAATTGCCCCTGCGGTTCTTTCCCCGCTGATCTCATGAGGGGTTCCGTTCTGATACTGCTCCCGTTTTCCGATATCGTGGAGCACGGCTGCAGCGTAAATCACTTCTTTGTCAATCCCAAGCCCCTGCTCCAGCGCTGTGATATATGCGATCCTTGCCGTATCCAGCAGATGCGTCATCTGATGCCTGCAGAAAATCCGGTTCTTTTCCGTCTCTTCAAGACGACGGTAACATTCCCGGTACGCCGGATGATTGACAATGGCATTCACCCTCGGCATTCTGCCTGTTAATGATAATGCCGTTTCTTTCCGCTGTCCGGGCTGTTTTTCACTCAATTCATTCACGCTTATCTTCCTCCCATCATCCGGAAAAAGCGCTCTTCCAGCTCCGGATCGGATTCAAAGACGCCTCTTCTGGCGATCGTCACTGTCCTGCTTCCGGGCTTTTTGATTCCCCGCATTGTCATGCACATATGCTCCGCTTCGATCATAACGAGCGCTCCTTTCGGCTGCATGAACTCCATCAGCGCATCTGCAATCTGTCCTGTCAGCTGCTCCTGGAGCTGCAGTCTTCTTGCGAACACTTCCACAGTACGGGCAAGCTTGCTTAAGCCTACCACTTTTCCATCCGGTACATAGGCAATGTGCGCTTTCCCGAAAAACGGAAGGATATGGTGCTCGCATGTAGAATAAAAGGTTATATCTCTCTCGATCACCATCTCGCTGCTGTCCACGGAAAATGTTCTGGACAGATGCTCCGATACATCCGCATCCATTCCGCCATACAGCTCTTCACACATTCTGGCAATCCGTCCCGGCGTATCAATCAGGCCTTCTCTCTCAGGATCCTCACCGATCCCCTCAAGGAAAAGACGGACTGCTTCTTCAATTTTCTTATGGTCTGTCATCTCTCATTCCCCTTTTCTTTCACATAAGCACACTTTACCTGATGCAGGTAAGACAGAGAGCCAAACGCCAGGATAACATCATCCTTCCCTGCCTCCCGCATGGCTTCTCTTACCGCATGCCGGATCTCTCCTGCCTGCTTCTTCTGATATTCATCTTCTATCTGAAGTTTATTACCTGTCTGGCACTCACCTTCCGCCGGGTCGGTGCTGCCAGGGCATCTGACATCCGCACAATAGGGATGCAGCGCCTCTGCCAGCCGGTCTGCGGGAAGGCTTCTCGCAGCATTCGGCAGATCAACCGTGAAGACAATGGATGCCAGCGGTCCCATAATTTCCGCGATCCGGTGATATTCTTTGTCTCTGAATACTCCCATAATACAGATCAGCCTTTTTCCCGGGAAATAAGCTTCCATTGACTCTCTCAGCCGCAGCGCTGCGTCTTCATTGTGGGCACCATCCAGCAGAAATACCGGTTCTGTTGCGATCACGCTGAATCTTCCCGGCCAGTACGTTCTGCTCATTCCCTTCCGCACCGCATCGCCGCTGATCTCATATCCCATTCTCCGCAGGACACGGATGACTTCCAGTGACGTCACAGCATTGTCCAGTTGATTCTTCCCTGCCATACCAGTCCGGATCTCACCGAATTCTTTGTAGAAGAACCAGATTCCTCTGAAATCCTCTTTCACAACCTCTGCCATCGCAGGCTCAGCCTGAACAAAACCGCATCCATTCTTTCCGGCCCGTTCCCGCAGAATCCTTGTTGTCGGCGCTTTCTGCGCAGCAGAGATAACCGCGCATCCCGGCTTTATGATCCCCGCTTTATTTTCTGCAATCTCTTCCAGTGTATTTCCTATGATACCGAGATGATCTCTGCTGATGCTGGCGAAAACCGCGCACACTGTATTTTCCACAATATTCGTAGCGTCCAACTCGCCGCCCAGTCCTGCCTCAAGCACAACAAGATCGCAGTTCATTTCCCGGAAAAACAAAAAAGCTATTGCCGTCTCTGCTTCAAAAACCGTGGGGCTGTGTTCCCCTGCGGCCTGCATTCGGGCAATAGCATCTTTTACTTGCTGTGTCAGTTCTGCAAATTTATCTTCAGATATCCACTCTCCGTCAACCTGAATTCTCTCCAGATAGGAAACCACTGTCGGTGAAACATACCGCCCGATTCTGTATCCTGCTTCACTTAATATCGTTGAAGTGTATGCAAGCACAGATCCCTTGCCGTTCGTCCCTGCAATATGTATGAACTTCAAATCATTCTGCGGATTTCCAAGCTCACACAACAGTCCTCGAATCGTATCCAAGCCAAGTACACTTCCGTATTTCGACATTTCGTCCAAATATACCCTTGCTTCTTTATAGGTCACGTTCTTCGTTTCCTTTCTCTATTCAGTTCTTAAGTATCATGCAAAACACTTTTGCATCAGCGTCCATGATACCACTAAACCCGGGTATCTACAAGTCTTTTTCTGCAAAGGACTTATCTTATGGTAACAGTTCAGCCATAAGGTAAGGTGCAGCCGCAGAACTCTTGACATCTGCTCCTCTTCGTGGTATCCTGACTGTACTATTTATATTAGTACACTTCAAACACTCAAAACAGAGAAGAGGGATGATATGATCACCATTGATTACCAGAGTAAACTCCCCCTGTACGAACAGATCGCAGGGCGGTTCCAGGCTCTGATCCTGCGCGGGGTCCTGCCGGCGGACCGCCAGATGCCGTCGGTCCGCTCACTTGCAGTGGAACTGTCCATCAACCCCAACACCATACAGAAAGCATACTCCCTTCTGGAACAGCAGGGATATATCTATTCTGTCAAGGGCAAAGGGAATTATGTGTCAGATGTCACCGCGCTGGCGGAGCAGAAACGAAAACACATTATGAAAGAAGCGGAGCGCCTCCTCTCTATCGGAAAGGACATGGGGATCGCGCGCTCAGAATACACCGCAGTCCTTGACAGGCTGTACGGGAAGGAGGATCCAGATGATCGAACTGAAAAATCTTAACAAAACATTCCGGGACATCCACGCCGTAGACCATATATCCGGTTCCATCCGGGAGGGCATGGTGTTCGGCCTGATCGGTTCAAACGGAGCGGGAAAGAGCACGCTCCTGCGCATGATCGCAGGCATTATCCGCCCTGACAGCGGAGAGATCCTGGTGGACGGCGGACCGGTATACGAAAATCCGGAGGTAAAATCACAGGTCTGCTTTTTGTCGGATTCTCCCTGCTATTTTCCAAATGCAGATATCCGGCAGATGCGGGACTACTACGCTATGATCTACCCGTCTTTTAACAGGAAACTGTTTGATTCTCTGGTAGAGAAGTTCAGGCTGGAGCCAAAACGCAGGATCAGTTCCTTTTCAAAAGGGATGAAAAAGCAGGTATCGATCCTTCTCGGCATCTGTTCCGGCACCAGGTATCTGCTCTGCGATGAGACATTTGACGGGCTTGATCCGGTGGTCCGCCAGGCAGTGAAAAGCCTGTTTGCCGCAGAGATCATGAACCGGGATCTTACTCCGGTGATCTCCTCCCACAATCTGCGGGAACTGGAGGATATCTGCGACAGCATCGGGCTCCTTCATCAGGGGAAGCTCCTTCTCACCCAGGACCTGGACCAGATCAAGTGTAACATCTGCAAACTCCAGTGTGTCATTCCGGACTCCCATCGGGAGCAGGCGCTCATACGCAGCCTGCGTATCCTCAGGATGGAACGCACCGGTTCCCTGCTGACACTGACCGTGCGCGGGGAGCGTTCACAGGTGCTGGAGCTTGTACACGCACAGGAACCTCTGTTTGCAGAGGTACTGCCCCTTACCCTTGAAGAAATATTTATCAGTGAAACGGAGGTGGCCGGTTATGACATTAAAGATTTCCTGCATTAAACTGATCCGCGAGGATATCCGGCACAGAGGATGGGCTGCTGCTCTGTCGGGCATCGTCCTTTTACTTATGATGCCGGTATATACCGTACTTTATCTGAGCAAATTTTCCGGGGTCACTCCCGGTTCCAGTGAGCTTGCCTATCTTGTCAGCTGTTTCCCGGGAATGTTCAACGGAAGCAATGTCCCGATCTTTGCGGCAGGGATAGGAGCCCTCGCAGTCCTTCTTGCACTGACCGGCTTCGTCTATATCCATTCCAGGGAGAAACTGGACCTTTATCACTCTCTTCCCGTGAGACGGTCCCGCTGGTTTGTGGCAGTATATCTGTCCGGTCTGCTCATGTTCCTTGTTCCATATATCATCTGTTCCGCACTGACCCTGGCGGCAGGTGCCTCCAAGGGGATCATGTCGCCGGGGCTCGCTGCAGACTGTGCATCCGCGGTACTGGCAGGGATCCTTGCATGGCTCGTCATTTATACGGCATGTGTCTTTGCCGTTATGCTGACCGGGAGGACTGCCATCGGACTGCTCGCCTCGCTCGTTGTCATCGTACTGCCGTTCATGATGTTTTTTCTGCTCTCCTCACTGCAGACAGCATTTTTTGAAAGCTACTACACCCTGGAGACTCCCCTGTCGCAGAGGCTTGCAGATTACCTGTCGCCGCTTGGGATCTTTTCTTCGCTGATCACCCTGAGCGGCAACGGAGAATTAGGCGTCTCTGTTCCCGCTGCCGCAGTCATCCTGACTGCAGTGCTGTTCACAGCCGCACTGTTCCTCTACCGTGCCTACCCCTCTGAGGCTGCCGGAAACGCCCTGGCTTTCCCGCTGATCTCACCGGTCGTAAAAGTGGTCGTCTGCATTCCGGCATCCCTATTTGCAGGTCTCATGGCACAGACACTGATCGGGATCACAGACAGCAGCTGGATCTGCCTGATGAGCCTCCTCGCCGCTCTGGTCATCTGTGGGATCATCGAGTTTCTGTACACGATGGATCTTCGGACGCTGCTGAAGGGCTGGCGTTCTTCACTGATCTCCATCGGTGCAGTCCTTGCCATCCTGAGTATCTTCCGGTTCGATCTGCTGGGCTATGATACATATATGCCTGACGAAGACAGGCTTGAAGGCATCAGTTTTTATCCGGATTCCTTCTCCGGCTATTTTTCTTACCCGGACGAAGCGCTCCCATCGGAATCCTCTCTCGGATACTATGTACCGGTAAAGGATATGGATCTGGTCTACACTCTGGCGCAGTCCGGGATACAAAATCTGAAGGATGGGCTCACACCGGACATGTTTTACTCGGCCGATGAGACGGACATCCCTGAAGGATATCTGCCCGCTGTATTCCGATACCGCACCTCCGGGGGACGCACCGTTTTAAGGCAGTACACTGTATCTAAGAAGGAAACAGAGGAAACACTGGCGCAGCTTCTGGAAGATCAGGAATACAGAAAGCAGCTTTTTCCCGTATTTCACGTTGACCGGGATAAAGTCGTTTCTCTGCAGATCAGTGATATCTACGGTCAGAACACGAACCTGAACCTGGACAGACAGCAAATGGACGCTCTTCTTGACGCGTACGAAAATGATGTCATGAAAGTGAGCGCAGATACTCTGATCAACGGAAAGCCCATCGGAGAGCTCATCGTCGAACTGCCCTATACAGAGACTGACACAGAAACCGGCGTCACCGACACTGCCTCATCTTACAACAGTGCCGGGAACACGTTCCTGCTCCCCATGCTGTACATCTATCCAGGGTATGATGACACTATGGCACTGCTCCAGGAATACGGCTGTCCTCTGAGCACAGAGATCGATCCTGCGGATGTATCCTCCGTCATGCTCTCCCTGTCACAGTCAACCATCGACAGCGGCAGCTATGATGATATGCTGCATGCGCTTTCTGATACGGCTGAACTGGAAGAGTACGAAGAGTCGACCGATATCACCGTCACCTCAGAGGAAGACATCGCCCTCGTGCTCGATCAGGTCGACGGATATTACATCGGGATCCTTGATCTGGGCTCCGCCTCCATGGATTACGTCAATATCTATTATAAAGACGGCAACTTCTACGGTTATTCCTTTTGACCCCCGGCGGGAAAGCGGGGAACTTTCAGATTGAAAAAATCCGAAAACGGCAAGGTCACAAAAAGCGTATTCGCGGGAGAGGGGCGTAGGCTCCGGCTCCGTTCCGAAAGCTAAGAAAATACTAAAAACTCTGAAAACAGACTAAAGCCGATCTGCAAGGCAATACAACTCGCTTACGCTCAAACAATATTGCCTTGCAGATCAACGTCAGTTTCCAGAGTTTTAACAATTTTTCCCTCCCAGACGGTCCGGCATTTCGAGATCTTCCGGCAGGATGCGCCCAGCCGGAGGGGTGTGCTGCCGGAGGACCGTTAAAACAATGCCGGCACTTAGAGCGTGTCTTTTACGCTCTTACGTGTCCGCTGCATTGTTTTCCGAGTGAGAACGTGTCCGACGGCAGTACACCCCCCGGCGGCCATATCCTCCCCACAGATCTCAGTAATACCTCACCGTCACTTTCTTCTCCATCTCTTCCGCAGTCCTTACCAGCTGCTCCACCAGATTCTGCCGCATACTGAGTTCAAAGTTCAGTTCGGTCTCTTTATGGGCGGCATTTACCGCCGTGCCCACAAAAAGGTTCAGCTCCGTGCACTCTTCGATCAGGAGTTTTGCAAGGCGGGATGCACCGTTGTCCGCGTCCAGCTCATCAAAAAATTCTGCATCGAACTCGCCCCGGACATATTTTTTCAGCAGCTTCAGGCATTTTCCGAGAGTCAGCACGCCCTCCGTGACCAGGTCGATCCCGTCGATCACCGCCGTGGGCGGGACGTCCGAACCCGCTGTGCTGATCTCCGTCACGATTTCTTTTCCCAGGACCCTTGCCGCGATATTGGCGCTGGTTCCCCCGGAGATGACTTTTTTCCCCTCCGCATGCATGAAATCATGTATGATCCTCTCGTCATCCTCCTTCTTTGCGGGAGGGCCGGTAAAGATACTGACCACCCGTCTCTCGATCACCCTTGCCACCGCAACAGTAGTGTCATCTCCCGGCTTTTCCTCATACAGTTCATCGCATGCCTGGCTGAGCATCACCGCAAGGCGGGATGCCGACAGCGTCTTCTTCGTACATTTCAGCGTATACTCGGACATTGCCTCCCAGGTCCATCCCTGGAGGTTCAGGATGGAGCCTGCGCCTGCATAGATCACCCCGTCGCTCATCAGGATAAAACAGTCATTCTTTTTCACCTGAAATCGGTATTCATGGACTTTTTTCCCCTCTATCTCCCTGATCTCATACGGGTAATCCACGATCTTCCCGTCACGGATGAACACGCAGGAGGGATTGTCAAACTCCGCCAGATACGCCTTCCCGCTGTGGAAGATCTGGAGGATGCTGAAGGTGGCATAAGCGACTTTGCGCACCTTGCAGATGGGAAGCGTCTTCGCAACTGTCTCCACACAGGACTCGATGTTTGCGCCTTCCCGCAGCATAGTCCCCAGGATCTTCGACGTCAGGGTGGCAAGGATGTTTGCCTTCACCCCGCTTCCCATCCCGTCCGCAAGGATCACGATATCTGAATCTTTTGTCCTGAGCACCTCTACTTTATCGCCGCAGAGTTCCTCCCCCTGCTTGTTCAGGCTCTTCCAGGACACATCAATACTGAAACTCATACCCCGCCTCCTCACTCTTCCTCATTCAGGATAGAATCTCTCAGCTTCGTCAGCGTCACCTTCGTCTCCGCTGTAGTCTCTCCGAGAAGTCCGGCAATCTCCTGCGCCACCATCATCTGTTTCTCTATGACTTTCTGCGCCATCTCCACCGTCTCTACTTTCAGGTTATAGTGCTGTTCCTTTATCCTCTCTTCCCTTGTCACATCCTGGAAAAGGACCAGCACGGCGTCCAGGTTTTCAATGTAAACGATGGTTTCCTCTGCCACGATCCTGCCTCTGTCCAGCCGGATCTTCTTATGGAACACCGGCTCCCTTGTCAGGAGCGCACTTTCAATGTCATCCGCTTCGATGAACTCAAAGATATATCTCCTGACCGCTTCGTCGTGTCCCACGCCCAGCAGTTCCTGGCCTTTTCGGTTACAGTCCAGGATCCGCATATCATTTCCGATGACAAAGATCATATTCGGCGTCATATCCATGACTACATTAGACATGGACTCCGCCTGGGTCAGGGCATAAGGCATGCACATAGTGACTTCCGCCTTCCCCTGGAACACGGCGACAGCTTTCTCCCGGCAGGTAGAGTATCCGCAGGCGCCGCAGTTCAGCTCATCCTCTTTCGAATATTTCCCCGTGGACATCAGGATCCTCCGGATCTGTTCCTCGGTGGGCATCCGGTCATCCAGCCCCCGGTTTCCGAATCTCTTAGCAAGTTCTTCCGTACTCATATCCGGAAGGTCACGGGCTGCTCTGTAAGAGACTCCATTCTCGATCTTTACCTTTGTCTTCACATAGGAAGTATTCCAGTGTGCAGAAGCCGGTCCCTTCGCGCACCCGCCCTCGCAGACATTTGCCTCGATAAAACAGTGGTCCAGCTCGCCTCTCTCGAGACATTCCAGCATCTCCATACAATTCTCCAGTCCGTCCACGAACACCTTATGATATCCGTCTGACTCCTCTTCCGTGATGACAGACTGGATCACGCCGCCGCTGACCGGATACAGGCGGTTGATCTTCGGATCCGGATTTCCCATAGGTTTCTCCCCGCAGGAGTGAAGATCTATCCCCTCTTCTTTCAGCCACAGTGCAAGTTCTTCAAAGGTCAGGATGGCGTCTACCGCACCCGTCACCCGGTCGTCCCCCTCCGCCTCCTGCTTCTTGGCGATGCAGGGGCCAAGAAAGACCACTTTCACGTCCTGTCCGTAAATCTTCTTTATATAGCGTCCGTGGGCGATCATGGGGGATACCACCGGCGCCATCAGCTTCGCGCAGTCCGGATAGTATTTCTCGACCAGGTCGTTCACGCTGGGGCAGCACGTGGTGATGATATTTGGCATTTCTCCTTCCCGGACCAGTTTCTTATACTCGTTCGTCACCAGAGCCGCGCCCTCTGCCGTCTCCCTGACCTCTGCGAATCCCAGCCGCTGCAACGCGTCCACCACCTGCCCCGGGCTGTCGAACTCCAATACTCCCGCATAGGACGGCGCGATGGAAATGACTGTTTTCATACCCTGGCGCAGATATCCCTTCACACGATCCATGTCGCTGGCAAAGGTCTTTGCGTTCTGCGGACATACCTCAAGGCATCTCCCGCAGTTGATACAATGGTCAACCATGATACGCGCCTGCTCATCCCGCACCGAGATCGCTTTCACCGCGCAGTGGCGCACGCATTTGTAGCAATGGCGGCATTTCGCATCCTTAAAGTCTATGACTCTCATCTTACATACCCTCCTTGCAATTCCGGCTTTTGCCGGACGTTTTACGCACGTTTTTCTGTTAGCACCATTTTACCAGAGCCCTGTATGAATATCCAGTAAAATACCCGCTCCATGAACGTCACTTTGATCTTTGTCTGGTCAGTTATGAAACTGTGACTTTATCTGTCAGAAATGAAACCTTTCCCCCTCCCGGCGCCGTCTAATATATGTAACCGTGAAACAACGGCACAAAAGCTGCAGCACAGATCCGCCGGAGGAATCATTTTGAAAAAAGAATTTTCACAAGAAGAAATGGAACAGATCCTGAAAAACGACGCTGTCATCCCCACATCTGTGGATGAAAAGATAAAAGAAACCTATGACAAACTGGGACTGACCGCAGCCGCCCCGGAAGGACATGACAAGGGCAGCGCTTCTCAGAAAACGCGCCCGGTCCGGATGAAGAAGAAAAAGATGTGGGTCACCATCGCAGCCGCAGCCGCGTTGACTGCGGGGCTCGGCATCACTGCATTCGCGGTAAACCAGTTGCTGAAAGTCGACCTGACCGAGAAGGACGGCACACTCGCCTACAATGTCTCTGTAGACCCGGAGGCCAAAGAAGCTCATGTGGTCACCTCATCCCCAACTTACGTTCCGGAAGGATATGAGTACCATGAGGATGGACCGTACGGAGGCAAGTGGCATAACGATACCACTGACGGCAGCATGAGCATCATCACCCACAACGCAGCCGATCTCTATCTGATGACTCAGACTGGCGGCGGCACAGCCTCGCAGATAGACAAAGGCGACTACATCAAGACCGTAGAGATCAGAGGGATGAATGTGGATGTGTTCTCTTCCGACAGTATCTATACTGATGACGATACGATACGCCAGGACGTCGTTCTAACCAACGAAGAGTACGGCTATATGATCCAGGTCTTTCTGAAAGGCACTGATCTCGCCGATGACAAGGCGCTGAAAGTTGCAGAGGGACTTGATATCCAGGTATCAGATGAGACAGTCCCCTATGCCACCGATGAAGAGATCGCTAAGATAAAAGAGGAGCAGACGGCAGATTTTGACTCAGCCTATGACAGTTCTCTCTTCTACAATGTAGGCGATGTGATCACAGATCCGCAGGATAAAGACAATAAAACAGAATTCAAAGTAACCGACGTCAGACTTGCCGATTCCCTTCCTCTGGACCAGTTCCCAAAGGAGAATTACGTGCCGGATTATGACAGCGCGGTCGCCCCGCTCCTGAACGAGGACGGCACACTGAAGCCTCACGAACGGTATTCACCCGCCAGCGACAGCTTCAGCGAGGACAATCTGGAGATCGCTGACTCGAAATTCATTGTCGCGACGGTAGAGATCACTAATAACGGAGATTCTTCCACAGAGGAATATATCACCCCGATGCTTGAGTATCTCAGCAAAGATGAGAACGGAAACTATACAAAATTCGACGTACAGTCCGCATCCGCTGCATATCAGGCTCTGAACGTGGACGGCGCGCCTCTATATCAGAGCGTCCAGCAGTTCACCGATAACCAGAAGCAGCACGTACGGTTTGCTGAGATCGGCGCCGGAGAAACACTGAAATGCACCTTTGCGTGGGTAGTGGATGACGACTGCACGGACAATGCATACCTGTCCTTCTTCGATATGTACGGCGGGATGACCAACTCCTATCCAAGGGTGAAAGTGACGGAATAGACAGAGTAGATTCTGAATCGGTCGGAATAAAGTAAAACGTACGCCGGAGAGATATGCTGCCTTCAGACCCGCTCTCGCTTGGAGACCAGCGCAGCGGACACATAGGAGCGCAAAAGACGCGCTCCAAGTGCCGGCGCTGGTCTACAGTCCTCAGGCAGCATATCCCTCCGGCTTGTTTTACCCATTCCGGCAGTCAGAAATAAACTGATGCTGCATTGATCCAATTTGAAGTAAATCCATTCTGTCGATCGACTGTTCCCAAAATCTGCAAACTAAAATCCACCTGCCGCTTTGATCCCCATTATTCTAAAATCACCGGAAGAAGCCAGCACACCAGCCGCCCGGTACCCATTGATCTAAATTGTCGGGAGAAGCCAGCGCACCAGCCGGGAAGGTATGTTGCTTGAAGACTGTAGAACGGCGCCGGTACTTAGAGCGTGTCTTTTGCGCTCTTATGTACCGCTGCGCCGTTCTCCAAGCGGAAGCGGGTCTGAGGGCAATATCCCTCCCCGGCGGACGCCTACTGGCTTCCCCGCCAATCTTAGATCAGTCTCAGTTGATTGTTCTCTTCACATACGAGGTATGCAGGATCTGATGCGCCCGCTCGCTTCCCGGATGCCCGAGATACTCGTCATATACCTTCTTGACCGACGGATTCTCATGGGACTTGCGGATCGTCTTTGCCGCATCGTTATCGTACAGTGCCTTTGCGCGGATCGCCCTCACATCCTCAAAGTTGCGCACGTCCGCATGTACCTGGGGCTGACCGCCGCCGTTCACGCAGCCGCCCGGGCAGCACATGATCTCGATAAAGTGATAATCCGCTTCGCCGGAACGGACTTTGTCCATGATCATCTTCGCATTGCCAAGCCCCGACGCCACAGCCACTTTCACGTCCATCCCCGCCACATTGTATGTTGCTTCTTTGATCCCGTCCGTGCCGCGCACTTCCGTGAATTCTACTTTTTCCAGTTCTTTTCCTGTCAGTTTTTCCACTGCAGTCCTGAGCGCAGCCTCCATGACGCCTCCTGTCGCGCCGAAGATCACACCGGCTCCCGTGGACTCTCCCAGCGGGTCGTCGAAGCCCTCATCCGGAAGACTGCGGAAGTCGATCCCCACCCTGCGGATCAGCCTTGCCAGTTCTCTTGTGGTGATGGAGATATCCACATCCGGCACTCCTGCCGCATACTGGTCATCCCGCTGGAGTTCAAACTTTTTCGCGGTACAGGGCATGACGCTGACACAGACGATATCCTCCGGCGGGATCCCCATCTTCTCTGCGTAATAAGTCTTTGTGATGGCGCCGAACATCTGCTGGGGCGATTTGCAGCTCGATAAATGGGCGAGCTGGTCCGGATAATAGTGTTCACAGTATTTGATCCACCCCGGTGAACAGGACGTCATCATAGGAAGGACTCCGCCGTTCTGCACTCTCTCCAGGAACTCGTTCGCTTCCTCCATGATCGTCAGGTCCGCGCTGAAATCCGTGTCAAACACTTTGTCAAATCCGATCCTTCGAAGAGCCGCGGCCATCTTGCCTTCCACATCTGTTCCCATGGGATAGCCGAATTCCTCTCCGAGGGCTGCGCGGACGGCAGGCGCTGTCTGTACCACCACATGTTTCGACTCATCCGCGATAGCTTCAAGAACGTCATCTGTATTGTCCTTCTCATAGAGGGCTCCGGTCGGACAGGCAGCGATACACTGACCGCATCCCACACAGCTGGTCTCTCCCAGACCCATCTCAAATGCCGAGCCGATGAATGTGGCAAAGCCCCGGTTATTGGGGCCGATCACACCCACAGACTGTACCTTCTCACACACCGCGGAACATCTGCGGCAGAGAATGCACTTATTGTTATCGCGGATCATATGTACTGCACTTGTATCCGGCTCATAGTAGTTCCTCTCTCCTGCGAAGTGATCCTCATCGTCCACGCCCAGTTCCTGACAGAGTTCCTGGAGTTCACAGCGCCCGCTGCGGACACAGGAGAGACATTTCTTATCATGAGCAGATAAAAGGAGCTGCAGTGTCCTTCTCCTTGAGTCAAGGAGCCTCTTTGTGTTCGTCCTCACTTCCATGCCTTCTGCCACCGGATAGACACAGGCCGCTACAAGCCCTTTCGCGCCTTTTACTTCCACCACGCACATCCGGCACGCACCGATCTCATTGATCTCTTTTAACCAGCACAGTGTGGGGATCCGTATCCCCGCCGCGTGCGCCGCTTCCAGGATGGTAGAGCCGGCAGGTGCGGTGACGTTCAGACCATTGATCTTTAAATTCACATTTTCCATTCTTCTCATGCCCTCCTATTCTTTGTATATCGCGCCGAAACGGCATTTTTCCATACATGCGCCGCACTTCACACACTTCTCCGGGTTGATCATGTGAGTCTCCCGTACTTTTCCGATAATGGCGTCCGCCGGACAGGTCCTTGCGCAGAGCGTACATCCCTTACATTTATCCGGATCGATACGGTACTGTACAAGGTCCTTACAGACTCCCGCCGGACATTTCTTATCCACGATATGGGCGATGTATTCGTCCCTGAAATACCTCAGGGTGGAGAGCACCGGATTGGGCGCCGTCTGCCCCAGGGCGCACAGAGAATTCTCCTTCAGATGGTAACAGAGCTCCTCCAGTTTATCCAGATCTTCCATGGTCGCCTGCCCTTTTGTGATCTTTTCCAGGATCTCCAGCATACGCCTCGTCCCGATCCGGCAGGGCGTACATTTCCCGCAGGACTCATCCACCGTGAACTCCAGGAAGAACTTGGCGATATCCACCATACAGGTATCCTCATCCATGACGATCAGCCCGCCAGATCCCATCATGGAGCCGATGGCGATCAGATTGTCATAGTCGATGGGAACGTCAAAATGTTCCGCCGGGATACAGCCTCCGGAAGGTCCGCCGGTCTGTGCCGCTTTGAACTTCTTTCCGTTCGGCACTCCGCCTCCGATCTCCTCCACGATCTCACGGAGCGTGGTCCCCATGGGTATCTCCACAAGCCCGGTATTGTGGATCTTTCCTCCAAGAGCAAAAACCTTTGTACCTTTGGACTTCTCCGTTCCCATGGACGCAAACCACTCCGGACCGTTCACGATGATCTGGGGAATGTTCGCGTAAGTCTCCACGTTGTTCAGGATCGTCGGTTTCTGGAACAGACCTTTCAGCGCCGGGTAGGGCGGACGGGGTCTTGGCTCTCCTCTGTTTCCCTCGATGGAAGTCATAAGAGCCGTCTCCTCTCCGCACACAAATGCTCCTGCACCGAGCCTCAGTTCAATATCAAAATCAAATCCCGAATCAAAAATATTCTCACCCAGCAGACCGTACTCTCTCGCCTGAGAGATGGCGATCTCGAGACGTTTTACCGCGATCGGGTATTCAGCACGGACGTAGATATACCCCTGAGACGCGCCGATCGCATAGCCTGCGATCGCCATCGCCTCCAGCACTGCGTGAGGGTCTCCCTCCAGGATGGAACGGTCCATGAATGCTCCGGGATCTCCCTCGTCCGCGTTGCAGCAGACATATTTCTGATCCGCCTCATTTGCAGCCGCAAACTTCCATTTCAGTCCGGTCGGGAATCCGGCTCCGCCCCGTCCCCTCAGACCGCTGTCAAGGAGGATCTGTATCACTTCCTCGGGCGTCTTTTGGGTCAGCACGGTCCCCAGTGCTTCGTATCCTCCTGTGCCAATGTATTCTTCGATATTCTCCGGGTTGATGACTCCACAGTTGCGGAGCGCCACTCTGTGCTGCTTTTTGTAAAAATTCGTCTCATTGAGGGGGATGATCTGCTCTGTCTTTGTAGTCTCATCATAGAGGAGACGGCGGACGACTCTTCCCTTGAGCAGATGTTCTGACACGATCTCCGGGATGTCATCCTCCCGGACCATGGAATAAAAAGTTCCCTCCGGATAAACGATCATGATAGGACCCAGAGCACACAGCCCGAAACAGCCCGTCTTTACAACGCCGACTTCCTCACCGAGACCGTTCGCCGCGATCTCTTTTTCCAGCCGGTCTATGATCCTCTGGCTGCCCGAGGAGGTGCATCCGGTCCCGCCGCAGACAAGTACATGTGAACGATACATAGATTTTCCTCCTTTTCTATTTCAGGCCATCCTGCACGGCACTCAGCGTATACTTTGTTACCACCTGACCTCCCAGCAGATGGAGGCGCAGCACCTCCAGCGCTTTCTCGGGCGTCATCTTTACATATGTCACCTTTTCTTTTCCCGGTTCCATCACTTCCACGATGGGTTCATACTGGCACAGCCCGATGCATCCGGTCTGTGTCACACAGATCTTCTCCGACAGGTTCTGCTCCTGCACCGCGTCGGAAAGCGCAGCGAGGACAGGGCGCGCCCCGCTGGCGATCCCGCAGGTCGCCATTCCTACAACGACCCGGATCTGGTCCTCATTCTCCGCGCGCACGCCTACCTTTCCCTGCATCTTTTCTCTGATGGCACGCAATTCTTCCAGTGATTTCATATATTACCTCCATTCTCCTATATCTCGGCTCCTCCGTCCGTCTCTTCTTTCCCCGTCTCCAGATATTCCCTGATAAACGCCGATACTTCCGGTTCCATGAAAGAGATCTCATCTCCGAGGATCCCCCTCATCTCCCGGGTATCCAGCACGAAACTTTTTCCCCCGTACCTGTATGTATATCTGAAGCTGATCTGTTCATTGAAAATGATCAGCGTGTGGATGACAGCGCTGATATCCCCCAGCGGCATCCTGTCAATATGGGACAGCCCGAACACCGCCGTCACTTCTGTTCCTTTTCCTTTTTCCGAACGGATCTGGAAACTGCCTCCTGTGCTCTCCGCCGCCTGTTTAAAAAAAGGGATCCCAAGACCTACCTTTCTCGTCGTCCTTGTCGTAAAGAACGGATCCTGCACTTTTCCCACCTGTTCCGGCGTCATCCCGCACCCGTCATCTCTTATCATGACAGTGAGGATATCTTCCTTCGGCTGCACGGATACAGTGATCTCAACATGCGACGCTTGGGCGCGCACGGAGTTCTCCGCAATATCCAGAATGTTCAGGGCGATCTCCGGCATCATAGGCTTACTCGTACTTTGCCAGGATGCCGTCCAGATCATCCACGGTCAGACGACCGTAGACCTCCTCATTGATCATCATGACCGGCGCCAGCCCGCAGGCTCCCACACATCGGCACGCATCCAGAGAAAACTTTCCATCCGGCGTACATTCGCCGCCAACGATCCCCAGCTTCTCCATCAGTGCATTGTAGATATCCCCCGAGCCTTTCACATAACATGCCGTACCGAGACAGACCGAGATCCGATATCTTCCCTTTGGGCTCATCGTAAACTGAGAGTAAAATGTCGCCACGCCGTAGATCTTCTCCATCGGGATTCCGGTCTGGTCCGAGATCATCTTCTGGACTTCGATCGGAAGATAACCATATATTTCCTGCGCTTTCTGCAGGATCGGCATGAGGGCTCCTTTCTCACCCTTAAGCTCATCGATCACCTTCATCAGAGCCTCTTCCTGTTCCTTCGTCCCCGCGAATGGAACAGTTCCCTTTTTTTCAGCCATTCTTCAACCTCCGTTTCTTAAGTCTTCGTTGCTCATTGTGTATATGATATCATATGAAATTACAAACTTCTACTGATATACTATTAATTTTTTGTGTATATTTTCCATCTATCAAACCTTTTGTCTGACACTTTCATTGCTTTTTGCACATCCGGATGATATACTGAATACAAATTTTTGTACTTTAAGTTTGATTTTCCAATTCATTTTTTCAGGAGGCATTATGACGATCAGAGAGATGCAGGAGGTTCTTGACGCCAGTTTCCTTTACGGAGAAGATCTGGCGGACCTGGATGTAGAATTTGTTTTTTCCGCTGATATGATGAGCGATGTACTGGCATACGGTTCAAAATGTTCTGTACTCATCACCGGGCTCTGCAATCCGCAGGTAGTCCGCACCGCAGAGATGCTGGACATCGTCTGTATCATCTTTGTCCGGGGAAAAATGCCGGACGAGAACATGCTGGCGCTCGCCACAGGCAAAGGGATCGCTGTCCTGGCGACAGATCACTTTATGTTCACCACTTGCGGGATCCTGTATGAACACGGTTTACGAGGAGGTGCTTAGATGGGAGAAGCACTCACATTCCGCTATACCATAGACGGAGACGATTTCACAAGAGCAGGAGAGGCAAGCAGCTCTGTAAAAAACAAATTAAAGCAGCTCGGGCTGGACAGCGATGTGATCCGTAAAGTTGCGATCGCAATGTACGAAGGTGAGATCAACATGGTCATCCATGCCGACGGCGGAGAGATCACAGTCACTGTCGCTGACAGCGGGATCACCATGGTACTTGCCGATACCGGTCCCGGCATCCCTGATGTGGGACAGGCGATGCAGGAAGGCTGGTCCACCGCCCGCGCAGAAGTCAGGTCTCTGGGATTCGGCGCCGGCATGGGACTTCCCAATATGAAAAAATACACCGATGAGATGCAGATCGACACAGTCATCGGAAAAGGGACCACCATCACAATGAAAGTATATATCTGACTCCGCGGGACCGGCTTTTGCAAACGCACTGACTCCGGAAAGCGGCTCCTGCAGACACTCTGACTCCGGGAAAGGAGGGCACGTAACATTTCCATGAACACATATAAATTCATGCGCTCGGTCAGGCTCAAGGAATCTGCCTGCCGGGGCTGTATCAACTGTATCAAGCACTGCCCCACCCAGGCGATCCGGGTACATAACGGGAAAGCCCATATCATAGACAAATTCTGCATCGACTGCGGCAGATGCATCTCTTACTGCCCCCATCACGCAAAGATCCCGGTCTATGACCCGCTCTCCGTGATCAACAATTTCAAATACACCGTAGCGCTGCCTGCGCCGTCACTCTACGCACAGTATAATAACCTCACGAATGCGGACATCGTGCTGAACGCGCTCCTGAAACTGGGGTTTGACGACGTGTATGAAGTGAGCGCCGCAGCGGAACTTGTCTCGGAGGCGTCACGGGAATACATCAAGGCTCACGCAGAAGACGCGCCTTTTATCAGTTCCGCCTGTCCTTCTGTGGTCCGTCTGATCCGGGTAAAATTCCCTTCTCTGGTCTCCCGTCTCCTTCCCATCAAAGCACCTGTGGAAGCAGCGGCAGAGATTGCCCGGGCGCGCGCGATAAAAAAGACCGGGCTGAAGCCGGAGGAGATCGGGATCATCTTCATCTCTCCCTGCCCCTCCAAGGTCTCCTACGCGAAGGCACCCCTGGGTATTGAGAAGAGCAATATCGACAATGTGGTGGCGATCAAGGATGTTTATCCCCTTCTCCTGCCCCACATGAAGCACGACGAGAGCCAGCTCATTCCCCTCTCTGCTTCCGGGCGGATCGGGATCGGCTGGAGCAATGCCGGCGGTGAGGCAGGCGGACTGCTGGTGGATAACTATCTGGCTGCCGACGGCATCGTCAATATCCTGCAGGTACTGGAAGAACTGGAAGACGAAAAGCTCCACGGACTCTCTTTCGTGGAACTGAACGCCTGCAGCGGAGGATGCGTAGGCGGGACTCTCACCGTAGAGAACGCCTATATCGCCGCCGCGAAGACGAAACGGCTGGTCCGGTATCAGCCCGTCTCCAAGAACCATCTGGAAGATACTCCGGAACTTGCCAATATCCACTGGGCAGACAACGTGGAATATGAACCCGTCTTCCGATTGGGAAATACGTTTAAGGAAAGCCTTCAGATGATGGGAAAGGTAGAAGAACTCACAGCGAGATTCCCGGGACTGGACTGCGGCTCCTGCGGAGCCCCCACCTGCCAGACGCTTGCAGAGGATATCGTGCGCGGGGATACCACCGAGAACGACTGCATCTATGTGCTCCGCGCCAACATCGCGGACCTGTCGCAGAAGATCGAACACCTGACCGGCAGTTCGGAATCCGGCTCCCCGCTTTCCGAGGAAGACGACCGGCTGCTGCACAGATACATCAAAGAACTGACCACCGAGCTCGCCTCTTTCGGCGTGCCCGAGAATACAAAACAGGAGGATCCTATAACATGAGATTACAGACGATCTTTGAGCTTCCCGGGTTCCGGGTCCTGGCAGAAGGGGAGCCCGGACGTGAGATATCCCGCGTCTTCTGCTGCGACCTCTTGAGCATCGCCATGGGAAAGGCTCCCGCGGACGGCGTCTGGGTGACTGTGATGGGGAACAGGAACACACTCGCCGTGGCGTCCCTGACAGACACAGCATGTATCATTCTTGCTGAAGGCGTGTCTTTAGATGAAGAGACACTGAAAAAAGCCCGTGAAGAAGGCATTGCTGTCCTCTCCACGGACCTTCCCGTCTTCGATGCGGCGCTCAAGGTCTATCAGGCAGGCATGCCATGATCCCTCTTTTCTACGACCTGCATATCCATTCCTGCCTTTCCCCATGCGGGGATGACGATATGACGCCAGCCAACCTGGTTGGGATGGCGGCGGTAAAAGGGCTTGACGTGATCGCGCTGACAGACCACAATTCCTGCGCCAACTGTCCTGCTGCCATATATCACGGAAAAAAATACGGCGTCACCGTGATCCCCGGCATGGAGCTGACCACCGCGGAGGAAGTCCACGTAGTCTGCCTCTTTCCCTCGCTGGACCGTGCCCTGGAGTTCGACCGGCTCGTATCCGGCAGGCTCCTGCCGGTCCCGAACCGGGAGGATATCTTCGGGAAACAGCAGGTCATGGATGAACAGGACGAAGTCATCGGAACAAAAGGACATCTTCTGATCAACGCGACCACGATCTCCTTTGACGAGGCATTTCTCCTGGCAGAACGCTCCGGCGGGCTCGCATATCCGGCACATGTAGACAAATCCTCCACCAGCGTTCTCTCCAACCTGGGCTTTGTCCCGCCGGAGAGCACCTTCACCTGCGCGGAGTTCCATGACTTTAAAAACCTCCACCGGATACGGAGGGAACATCCATATTTCGAAAACTGTAATGTGATCTGCTGCTCGGACGCCCACTATCTGGAGGATATCCACGAGCCGGACTATCAGCTCTTCGCCCGTTCACGGAATCTCCCCGATATCCTGGATTCCCTCTGCAGATGAAGACAGGTTCTCTTTTTATTTAAACCGATACCCCACTCCGACCTCCGTGATGATATGCTGGGGGTCGGAAGGGTTTTTCTCGATCTTTCTGCGGAGCGTCGCCATGAACACACGGAGCGTCCCTGCTTCCACTCCCTCTGCATATCCCCAGATCTCTTTCAGGATATAGTGGTGTGTCAGCACTTTGCCCCGGTTTGCGATGAGCAGGCTTAATATCTTATATTCGATCGGTGTCAGGTGGACTTCCGTTCCACCCACCTCTACTCTCCGTTTTTCATAATCCACAAGCAGGTCTCCCTGTTCAAAACAGGATGCCTTCTCCTGTGGATAGATCTCTGCCTTTCGGAGCGCCGCCCGGATCCGTGCCAGAAGTTCTCCCATATAGAACGGCTTTGTCACATAGTCGTCCGCCCCGGCGTCCAGGGCATGGATCTTCTCCTCTTCCTCCTGCCTCGCGGAGACGACGATCACCGGAGTGTCCGCAATCTCACGGATGCTGTGTATGACTTCCATCCCGTCCCCATCCGGGAGTCCCAGGTCCAGGATCACAAGGTCCGGACGGTTTGCATAGAACAGGCTCACCGCCTCTTTCACTGTCCCTGCCACCTGAAACGCATAAGCTTCTTCCTTAAAGCTCATTGATAGAAAATGTATGATATATTTATCGTCCTCCACGATCAGTATCGTCTTTTTATTATCCATGATTCTGTCATCCCGCCGCTTCCGCTTTCAGCCAGAATGTAAAGCGGGCACCTCCTTCCAGTCTGTTTTCCGCCCATATCTTTCCCCCGTGGGCTTCCACCACTTCTTTGCATATCGCAAGTCCCAGACCGATCCCCCGTTTCTGGTCCGGGCTTTTTTCGCTCACAGAGACAAACTCCCCGAAGATCTGCTGCTCCATCCCGGGCTTGATCCCCTTCCCGTTGTCTTCCACGACAAAGTACGCTTTATTGTCCTGAAAAGAAAGACTCAGGCGGATCGTACCGCCTTCCCCCGTATTTTTCATGGCATTGTCCAGAAGATTGACGAGCACCTGTATGATCAGCCTTCCATCCACCTCCGCCGTAAGGACTTCCTCAGGCACGGAGTTCTGAAATCTGCGATGTTCACGAAGCCCTGTGATGTGCCGCTCCGCCTCATAGACAAGATCCTCCAGGACTTCCTGCCGGCGGTCGATAAAGTCCGTACCGCCTTCCAGCTTTGTCATGCTCAGGATATTCTCCATCGTCCGAGTAAGCCACATGCTCTGTTCACGGATATCATTTACAAGGCTCTCTTTTTCCTCCTCATCCGCATCACGGCTTGCAAGGATCATGTCGCAGTCGCCGATGATCCCTGTCAGAGGCGTACGGAAGTCATGCGAGATGCTGCGCAGCATGCTGCTCTTTAAGTGCTCCCGCTCCACCTCCAGGCGGGTCTTTTCCTGTTCAGAATAGATCAGTTCCCGGTCCAGCGCGATCCCGATCTGTCCCGCCGCTGCGCGGATAAAGATCTCCTGTTCAGATCCAAGCCCGTTGTCGTCTGTAAACACTTTCAGTTCCCCGATCTTCTGCAGGATGCCTCCGATCGGAAAGATGACATAACCGGTCTCATTCTCTTCCTGCCCGCTCTCATCCCCATAGATCTCCACAGATGCCCTGTATCCCGTATTCTCCTGTATATACCGGATCCCCAGCTCGATGATATGTTCTTTTCCGGTGACATTGATAAACTTTTCCGACATCTCGGACATGCGCCTCGCCGCTTTCTCATTCTCCTCCGCGATCGCCGCCTGCTTCCGGAATCTCGCTGTCATCCCCGACGAGATGCAGGAAACGGCAAGGAACAGTGCCATCAGGACCACATCGTCCGGATTCATGATCGCAAACGTATGGACAGGGACCGTAAAAAAGTAATTGAACAGCAGGACACTGACCACCGCCCCGATGATGCCGTACTCATACCCTGATGTAAAAGCACCGACAAGAAGGACACCGATCAGGAATACCATCAGCACATTTTCTTTCATCACTCCTGCCTCATTCAGGAGCAGACAGAACAGGCTTGCCGCGGCAACGATAAAAAGTGTATACAGGATGTCTGCAAACCGCTCTTTCCATTCCGTTTTCCTGGTCATGCCTCCGTTTTTTTTCATACTGCTCCTCATCTCCTGTCCATAGTCAAATACCGATGCCGGCACAGCATCATGCTGCGCCGGCACCCCGGTCACACCTCATCATAGCATCTTAAGCAATACTTGCCAAGATACGTTCTATATCTTTTTTCATCCCCACGATCATCAGATGGTCCTCCTGTTCCAGGACCCGGTCCGGATGAGGCAGGAACTGCAGATGACCGTTCACCTTTATTCCCAGGATGCTCACGTGATACCGGGAGCGGATCGCAAGCTGACCGATGCTCTTTCCGACCCATCCTTTCATCGGCGGGATCTCAAGGATCGAATATCCCTCCGCCATCTCAATATAATCAAACACTTTGTTGCTCCCGTATTTCACGGCAAATCTCTCTGCCACATCCCGCTCCGGATAGATCACCTCGTCCGCTCCGTTCCGAAGAAGGAACTTCGCCTGGATATCCCGGTTCGCCTTACTCACAACATATTTCGCCCCCAATTCCTTAAGCAGGCTGGTGATCTCCAGGCTGCTCTGAAAATCGGAACCGATACACACAAAACAGATGTCAAAGTTTCCCACGCCCAGGCTCCTTAAAACGTCTTCTTTCATACAGTCCCCGACTTTTGCCATCACCGCCACAGGAAGCAGATCCTGCATGGACTCTTCATTTTTGTCAACGATCATGACCTCATTTCCCATTTCTGCCATATTGGTACACAGATGATGTCCGAGCCTTCCCATTCCTATGATCAAAACTGATTTCATTTTTCTCCTCCTACCGTCTTTATCCGGTCATATCCGGTCATTATCCGATCATTACCTGCTCTTCCGGAAGCTTCACCGGCGGTTCCACTTTATGTCCCTTCAGCGAAAGGGCAAACGTCATGCTTCCGACCCTTCCGCAGAACATAAGGAAGATCAGGACAAGCTTTGATATGGTATCCAGATCCCTTGTGATCCCTGCAGACATTCCCACAGTGCCCATCGCGGACGCCACCTCAAATATCACGTCTGTCACATCCAGTGATGTAGCTGTGACGATGACCAGCACTGCCGTCACACACAGGGTCAGATTCGTACAGAGCACTGTGCCCGCCTTGTGGATCGCGTCCGTACTGAGCCTCCGTCCAAACATGCTGCACTCTTTTTTGTCAAAGAGCCCGGAGGACACGTAAGCGATAAGTACAACAAAAGTGGTCGTCTTGATACCGCCCGCCGTGGAGCCGGGGCTTCCTCCGATAAACATGAGCAGGGAAGTGAACAGCTTGCTGCTGTCCGTCAGCGCCGCCGTGTCCACCGTGTTAAACCCGGCCGTCCTCGCCGTCACGGATCCAAACAGGGAACAGAGGATCTGTTCGTCCAGCGGTCTTCCCACCAGTGTATTATCATATTCAAGGACAAACAAAACAGCCGCGCCCCCGAAGATCAGGATCAGCGTCATCAGGATCGTGATCTTCGTATGCAGCCGCCACCGCCAGAAATGCAGTTTGTGTTCGGACAAGTCGTTCCAGATAAAAAATCCGATACCGCCGATGATGATCAGCAGCATGATCACAAGGTTGACCACCCAGTCTCCGGAATATCCCGTAAGGGAGACATACTCCCCGTCCTTTCCCATCAGGTCAAATCCCGCATTGCAGAATGCGGAAACGGAGTGGAAGATCCCGTAATAGACCGCCTGTGCCGGTTCCATGGTCCGGCTGAAATGGATCGACAGGATCAGGGCTCCGGTTCCTTCAAATATAGCGGTTCCTATGATGATCTTCTTCGCCAGCCGTACGATCCCGCCTGTCTGCATGAAGTTTACGCTCTCCTGGAGTGTTCCTCTCACCCAGAGCCCGATCTTTTTTCTCAGGACCATGGCAAAGAAGACGCCGATGGTCATAAATCCCAAGCCACCGATCTGGATCAGGCAGATGATCACGATCTGCCCGAATGTGGACCAGTACTGATATGTATCTGCAATGATGAGTCCTGTCACACAGGAAGCGGACACCGTCGTGAACAGTGCGTCCACCGGCGATGTCACGACACCTTCCCTGGTAGAGACCGGGAGCATCAGGAGCAGCGTTCCCGTAAGTATGACCAGGCAGAACCCGATCACGATCATCTGCGTCTGTGTCAGACGACGAATCCATTTTTTCATCATGCCGCCCCCGCCTCATGTCCCAGTGTGATCAGTTCCATCCGCTGCATCAGGTCCTCCCTGCTGAAAAAGGAGATCGCTCCTGCCTGTCTGTACAGCTTTCTCACAGCCCGCTCATTACAGATACTGTAGAATTCTGTCTTTGGACAGGTCTTTCGGAACAAACTGCAGAGGGAAAGATTGTCAACATCCGACTCGCCCAGTGCCACTACATACCGGACGTCCTTCCATTCCTTCTGCATCTGGATCTCATCGATAAAAAGTACTTCGAATCCGGCTGACTCAAACCACTGTTTCAGCTCCGGTTCTTCCCTGCTGCCGAATATGACGGCATACTCTTTTGTCTTTTCTTCTTCCCTCTTTTTCTCTGTGTGCTGCTGACCGATAAATCTGTCGAGCATACCCATGAGCTTCAGTCCGTACAGGAATCCTCCTGCCACGATAATAAGTAATAAAAAATCTCTCAACATAAAAATCACCTTCTTTTCTTGTCTTTATCATAAGACAATTTTCATTAAGAAGGTGATAATATCACATCGTATTATGTTCAGATTCTGTTTAGATGATATGTTTCCGTTTAAATATGATGATACATCCCACAATGACAACGACGCTGAGCGCCACCACCCAGGGATAACCGTCTTTCAGGCCCGGCATGTTCTGGAAGTTCATCCCGAACCACCCTGTGATGAGGGTCAGAGGGAAAAAGATCGTGGATATCACGGTCAGAAACTGCATATTGCTGTTCTGGCGCGCGTCGATCTGCGCCTGATAAGCCTCCTTGACCTGCTGGGCGTATTCCAGCAGATGTCCGGTCTTGCTCATCAGACGGTCGGCGCGGTCTGTCAGAGTTCCGAAATATTTGAGCTGTTTTTTCAGGAAAAATCCATTCTCGTTCTCCTCCAGTTCCCTGCTCAGGTCCATCATTTCATCGTAGTAGCTCCGGAGGTTCAGAAGTTCCCTCCTTATCGGCATCAGCTTGCTCTGAAAATTCGTGGTGTGGTCCCTCGTGATCTCTTCCTCCATGTTCAGGAGCTTTCTCTCATAGGCCACCAGCATCTCCTGGTCCCGGCTCATGAACTCTGCGATAAAGTTGTAGAGGAACCGCTCTTTTGTCTCCCCCTGGTGGGTCCGTTTCTGCTGGATCCTTCGGATCAGTCGGAGTGAAAAGTTTTCATCATCCACGATCACCACATTGCTCCTGTTGACAAAAAAGTACATCCTGTACCTGCTCCCCAGGACATCCAGAAGCCTGGGGATGCAGAGCGTCCCCACCACACAGTCCTGCTGGTTTTCCAGCCTGCAGAATCCGATCTTTGAGATCTGTATCTCATTCTCGTACAGGATCCCTGCCTTTGCCAGTATCTCGTCGGCATGCCGGGAGTCCGTGACAAAGACTGCCGGGACCTGATCCGCTTCCCAATCCTCCATTTCCATTGAAATAAGCTGTTCACCAAATCTAAATATCATTCTACCACCCTGTTGTCTGCTTTTGTCCGTCAGAGATCACTCTTTTGATCCTTCCATGTCAGGCGTGGACCGGACCTCCTTCCGGCGCTTTTGGCTGGAGCCGCTCCGCCGCCCTGTCATATGCCTCCTGATAGAGGGCTTCCTGGGAATTCACCGGCTCTCCCTCACATTTTACCAAAATATATTTCCCGTCCGCATTCTCTTTTCTCGCTTTCCTGTTGTCGCCCAGCATCAGGTCGAACATTCCCTGGATCCTTGTTTTGATCGCCGGATCATAGACCGGAGCCGCGACTTCCACTCTCTTCACAGTGTTCCTTGTCATAAAGTCTGCAGACGAGATATAATATTTCCTGTTCTCCCCGCATCCGAAGATATAGATCCTTGAATGCTCCAGGAATCTTCCCACAATGCTGATGATATGGATATTCTCGGTCTGGCCTTTCACACCTGGGATCAGACAGCAGATCCCGCGGATGATCATATCGATGTGAACCCCTGCGCAGGAAGCTTCCACCAGTTTATCCATGATCTTCTTATCCGTCAGAGAGTTCAGCTTCAGCCCGATGTAAGCATCCTCTCCGTTCTTTTTATTCCGTATCTCCTCATCGATCATATCGATGATCCTGGACTGGAGGCACTTCGGCGCCACCAGAAGGTGCTCAGACTCCTCCACGGTCTCGCCCTTTGCCAGTGCCTGGAAGACTCTCGCCGCATCCATTCCGATCTGCTCGTCAGCCGTCATAAGAGACAGATCCGTATAAAGCCTTGCAGTCTTCTCATTATAGTTTCCGGTTCCGATCTGCGTGATATATTCGATGCCGTCTGGGCCCTTCTTTGTGATCAGGCACAGTTTGGAGTGTACCTTGTATCCCTCCAGTCCATAGATGATCTGGCACCCTGCCTTCTCAAGCATACGGGACCAGCGGATGTTGTTCTCTTCGTCAAAGCGGGCACGCAGCTCTACCAGCACCACGACTTCCTTTCCGTTCTCCGCCGCCTCACAGAGAGCCTCGATGATCTTGCTCTGTTTTGCCAGACGGTACAGCGTCATCTTGATAGAGATCACACTGTCGTCTTCCGCTGCTTCGTTGAGCATATTCAGGAACGGACGGATAGACTCGTACGGATAGGACAGCAGTTTGTCCTCCTTTTCGATCTGCTTTAAGATGCTCTCCCCGTCGCGGAAAGATGCGGATTTCTGCGGGACTCTCTTCTCGTAGAACAGTTCCGGGTTCATGCGCAGAAGATCCTGGATCTTATATACAAAAGACAGATCCAGCGGAGCCTCACTGCGGAACACACGCTCCGGAAGGACATCCAGATACCGGCACAGTGCCTCCACCACAGACTCGTCTATTTCTCTTGACATGTCAAGGCGTACCGGAGAGAGTTTTTTTCTCTCCTTCATCAGGTCCGCCATAAACTCACGGTAATCCAGATCCTCATCATACAGCGCGTCCGCGTCGATATCTGCATTTCTCACCACACGGATGAGAGATTTTCCTTTCACCTTATATCCCTTGAACACTTTCCCAATATAGTGGAGGATGATATTCTCGGAAAGGATGTATCTTCCTTTTCCTCCCGGCAGTTCGATCAGACGCTCCACCATATTGTTTGTACAGGGGATGATACCGATCCTCTCTTTTCCGCTCCTTGTCTCGAGCACTACGACCGCGTAGATATCCTGATTCCTGAGGAACGGGAAAGGCTGTCTTTTCCCGACGATGGTAGGCGAACTCAAGGGGACGATCTCATGATTGAAATACTGTTCCAGATACTTCTTTTCATCCGATTTCGCAGTGGTAAAGTCGATCAGTCTGATGCCGTACTCTTCTACTTTCCCCATCAGGTCTTTGTAAGCCGCGTCTTTTCTTTTATTCAGCCTTTTTACTTCCTTCAGGATCGCCCTGATCTGCTCCTCGGAAGTCATATTCGTCTTGTTGTCCCGTATCTTTTTGTTCACCAGCATCTGATCCTGGAGCGATCCGACTCTTACCCGGAAGAACTCATCCAGATTGCTCTGATAGATAGATACAAAGTTCATTCTCTCGCAGAGGGGCACCTCCGGATTCTCCGCTTCCTCGATCACTCTCTCATTAAACTTCAGCCAGGACAGTTCCCTGTTCATATAAATGTTTTCCATATTCTCCTCCTTCGTAACTGCTCACATTACTCTTTTCGTCTTCTTTATTATTTCATGGTGCGTCAGCAGAGTTTGCTGCCGTTCGCCACCAGTTTGAATTTACAGTTCAGGCGTTCCGCCGCCCTTCTGCACATGATCATGCGTTTCAGAAATATCTCGAAATAATCCATCACGGTGCAGATGGAGTCATCTAATTCAAGCTCCATCTGTATCATACGCTTTTCTTTCTCAATAATCAACTTCGAAGATAATGCCGCGTAATTTACTCTGTCATGGATGTCAAATGTCGCCTTATTCCTGTTCTGCACCCGGTTCCTTCTGACATCCGTCTTGTCCGCCAGGATCAGAGCCGCGGATACCGGATCCACTGCAGTCCCTGTCGACTCGTCATGGTGCCCGATGGCAGTCGCCACAACAAGGATATCTTTGAGCGGCAGGTCTGTGTCTTTCAAGATCTGATAGGCAAGGATCCCGCCGCTGTGGGCATGGTCATTACGGTTGATCGCGTTGCCTATATCGTGCATATATCCTGCGATCTTTGCAAGTTCGATCTTATGTTTTCCATATCCCAGTTCTTTTAGTATCTTTCCTGCTGTCTCCGCCACTTTTGCCGCATGTTTTTTAGAATGTTCCGTGTAGCCGAGTTCATTGAGCGTTGCATTTCCTCTTTCGATCAGGAGATTGATCTCCTCGTTCATTCTGATCTGTTTGTAGTCCGTCTTCATAGCCGCTTTACTGCCTCCATCGCGAGAGACGATCTCTCACATTCTTCCGCCGTCATCATGATCTGCCAGCAGAGGGAGCTTCCTTTCATATGTTCTGATGCATAGCTCAGGCCATTGGTCCTCTCGTCCAGGAACGGGCGGTCGATCTGGTTCGGGTCTCCCAGAAGGATGATCTTCGTATCCTTCCCTGCCCGGGTGATGATCCCTTTGATCTGGTCCGGCGTAGTATTCTGCGCCTCGTCGATAATGAGATAGGTCTTAACGATAGAGCGTCCCCGGATGTAGTTCAGCGCCTCCGCCTGGATGATGCCTCTCTCAAAGATCTCATCCAGTTTTCCACGCAGTTCTTCTTCATCTTTGTAGCGTTCCTCCTCACTGGAATCAATGAGCTGCTCCAGGTTGTCAATGATCGGGCGCATCAGAGGAGAGATCTTCTCCTGCTCATCGCCCGGGAGGAATCCGATATCGTCATCGAACTGAGCATTTGGACGGCAGACCAGGATCCTGCGGTATTCCTCTGTAGGATGGTTGAGAAGCTTCTCCAGTCCCACCGCCAGGGAATAGAATGTCTTGCTGGTCCCCGCCATCCCCTTCACGATGACCAGCGGCGCCTTGTCCGCCGGCTGCATCAGCGCTTCCTGAAGGAAATACTGTCCCGCATTTCTGGGAGTGATGCCGTAAGGAGAACTTTTTCTGTATTCCAGTTTCCGTATCACTCCGTTCTCTACCCGTCCGAGCTGCGTCTTCTTCGAAGACTGGTCCGCCTTCAGGATAACAAACTGATTCTCCTCAAGCTCCGGAACGACGCTTTTCCCCTCCCTGTCAAGCACATACACCTGGTCTGCAGGGACGCCTTTCTTCTTAAAATTCTTGAACAGCTCTTCCGGGACATACACCTCGCACCTTCCGCTGTACTGATTCTCATGTTCCAGCACCTGGTCCGTAGTAAAATCTTCCGCACAGATGCCCAGGATCTGAGCCTTGATCCGAAGGAGTATGTCTTTGGTCACGAGGATGACCTGCTCCTCCCTGGAACGCACAAGACCGAGACAGACTTTTAAGATCCGGTTGTCCATCACCTCCGCATAGAGATCTTCCGGAAGCTCCACATGGACAAAGTTTTTTTCCACCCGGAGCGACCCTCCGCTTTCCAGTTCCACCCCATTCAGAAGGTCGCCTCTCTGCCTCTGATGTTCCAGATAGCGGATGACCCGGCGCGCGTTCACGCCGATCTCCCCTTCCGTTTTTTTAAAGTGATCCAGTTCTTCCAGTACCACCATAGGAAGTATGACAGAATTGTCTTCGAAACTCTCCAGCGCATAGGGTGCCTGGAGAAGGACGTTCGTGTCCACAACATAGATTTTTACCATATGGTTTCCTCTCAGCTTCTTAAATTTGTAAGCAATTTTATTTTATAATAAAGTCGCGCGTGATGGGGTAAGAGAAATGTTAAATATAGGTAAAAAGGTGACAGTCCGGCCATACTGCCTGAGTCCGCTGCTTTGCATACAGCTTCAATCTGCCGCTTTGAACCGCTTTATATCCGCCGCTTTGAACACCTATACACCGCCGCTTTGAAGCTGCTTCCATTTTCGCCGTCAATATGATATCATACCTTCTATATATCAAAAAGAAAGGAAAAGATACAAAAGAAAAAACATGGAGTATACGTTTACAGAACTGTTCTGGCTGCTCCTCGTATATTCGTTTATCGGATGGGTCATCGAGGCAATGGTCGGAACGATCAAGAACAAAAGATTTACCAACCGTGGGTTTTCCACCGGTCCCTTCTGTCTCATCTACGGAGTCTCCGTTGTCATCATGGAGGTCACTCTCTCCGAACTGATGGACAGCCCCTTCTTTCTTTTCATCGGCTGCGGGATCCAGGCGACTGTGATCGAATGGATCACCGGAAAGGTCCTGGAACGGCTGAACCATCATAAGTGGTGGGATTATTCTGGTAAGAAGTGGAATTTTGACGGATATATCTGTCTGCAGTACACTCTGCTCTGGGCAGTTCTCGGTGTTGCTGCGCTGCGCTATGGGAATACATACTTCTTCTTCCTGTACAGCCTGATCCCGGAACCTCTGCGCAGCATTATCGTGTGGGGACTTGTGATCTATCTGGCACTGGACACTCTGGTATCTTTTACCGCCGTTCTCCATCTCCAGCACGGCAAGGGGCCTTCCGGCCGAGAGCACAGAAAGTTCACTGTCATGCTCTTCCGCGCTTCCCGCGCTGTGATCGGTTATGTGGAACGGCGTATGACAAAAGCATACCCCCTCATCCAGGAGCGCGCGGAAGAGATCCTGAAAGAGGGCCGCTTCGCAGAAGGATGCGGATTCTACAAGCTTTTCTGGCTCTTTCTGATCGGTTCCCTCCTGGGAGACTTCACAGAGACCATCTTCTGCCGGATCACTGCCGGCGTGTGGATGAGCAGGAGCAGCCTTGTGTGGGGACCGTTCAGTATCGTATGGGGCTTCGCCATCGTACTTGCCACGGTTCTGCTCTATAAAGACAGGGACAAACCCGACCGTCATATTTTTCTCATTGGCACGCTCCTGGGCGGAGCCTATGAATATATGTGCAGCGTTATGGGAGAACTTGTGTTCGGGCAGGTATTCTGGGATTACAGTGAGATCCCCTTCAATCTGGGCGGCAGGGTCAATCTCCTCTACTGCTTCTTCTGGGGGATCGCTGCGGTCGTCTGGATCAAGGGACTGTATCCCCATGTCTCAAAGTGGATCGAGAAGATCCCGAAAATGACCGGGTACATCGCCTCCTGGATCCTGATCGTGTTCATGTCCGCCAATATGATAGTCTCTGCCGTCGCCCTGATCCGCTATGACCAGAGAGCGGGAGGTCCTCCTGCCGGGAGCGGCTGGGAACAGATCATCGATACGAATTTTGATGATGAGAAGATGAAAGAGATCTATCCTAATGCGAAGTTCCGGTAAGATTTACGTATAGACAAAAAGGCGTCCCCGGAGGGGAATCCTGCCGCAAAACCGTTCCGCTTTACCTCAAAGATCGGAATGTTTGTAGCACCAAAGAATATGTTCGTGCAAAGGCACTCCATATCCTTTGATCAACAAACAGAACCGATGCTTTTCGGAATGCTCTCACTTGATGTTTTGCTTGCAGGATTTCCCTCCGGGGACTTACTTTCTCTATAACGGAAGGCTACCCACAGAAGGTGTTTCCGATCAGAAATCCTCTCCAGAAACAACTCTACTGCCATCTTGTTTATATTCCACCCGGAATATATCCTCAGAAATTGACGTTCTTCCGGCATGGATAAGACGAGTCCCCGGGGAGGGTGTCATGTGAGCAAAACATTAAGTGAGAGCGTTCCGAAAAGCATTCGTTCTGGATGTTAGGCGGAGTCAAATGGAGTTCCTGTGAACGAACATTTTGCTCCCGCCGTTACATCCATTCGAATCTTTGAGGTAAAGCGGAACGGTTTTGCGATATGACACCCTCCCCGGGGACGTCTCTTTATCCAGTCCTATATCTCTATAATTCTATCTTCAGATTCTGTTCCTCGATCTTATGCTTCTTCGCATACCCGGACAGGATCAGGGTCAGCGCACCGTCTCCGGTGATGTTGCACGCCGTGCCGAAGCTGTCCTGGAGGGCAAAGATCGTGAGCATCAGGGCAGTCCCTGTCCCGTCGAACCCAAGTACGCCTGTGATCAGTCCCAGAGACGCCATGACGGTGCCTCCCGGAACCCCCGGCGCCCCGATGGCGAACACGCCGAGCAGGACACAGAACAGGACCATTGTTCCAGGTGAGGGCAGATTTCCATAAAGGATCTTTGATACTGTCATCACAAAAAACACTTCCGTCAGCACTGAACCACAGAGATGGATATTGGCAAACAGCGGGATCCCGAAGTCTACCATATCATCCCGCAGCGGCGGAGTGGACTTCTTCGCGCAGCGCAGCGCCACCGCAAGAGTCGCCGCGGAGGACATGGTCCCGATGGCTGTGATATATGCCGGTCCGTAATTCTTCACCACATTCAGAGGATTGCTCTTTGAGTAGATCCCCGCTGCGATATAGAGCACTGCCATCCAGAGATAGTGTCCCACGATCACGATCAGGACGACCTGGATAAAGACCGGAAGCTGTTTTGTGATCGTGCCCTCATAGGAGAGAGCGCAGAACGTAAATCCGATAAACACCGGAAGGAGCGGGATCACCACCCTCGTGACGATCTCCAGCACGATCTTCTGGAATTCCTCGAGCAGGTTTGTCATGGTCTCGGCTTTCGTCCATGTACACGCAAGCCCCAGGAGTACGGACAGCACCAGCGCGCTCATGACCGACATGATCTCCGGGATCTCAAGCTGGAATACGATCTCCGGCAGTTCTTTTAACCCCTCCACTTCAGACACGATGGACAGGTGTGGAATGATCCCGTATCCTGCCGCCATGGAAAGGAGCGCTGCCAGCAGGGACGAAGTGTATGCGCAGAACAGCGCGACCTCCAGCATCCTGGAAGCACTGCGCCCCAGTCTCGTGATCGAAGGCGCGATAAAGCCGATGATGATCAGCGGCACGCAGAAATTGATCAGTTCCGATAGTATAAATCTCACAGTCACAACGACATTCATCACGGCTGTGCCGACTGCCCCGGCCGACTCCATTCCTGCGAGCTGCCCCGCGATGATCCCGGCCACAACTCCGACAAGAAGACGGAACGGAAGGCTGCTGAATATTTTCTTCATATAACATCCTCTCTTCTGAATTTATTTTTATATCTCATTTCTTTCCGCCCAAAGTAAATTTCCCCTTTAGCATACTTCGGTCTGCGAAAAAAATACCTCCCCAGTATAATCGATATCCCCTCTTCTGGCAAGAACTGTTTTTTTCCATTTGAACGCTTACGCAGAAGTTCACTGCCTGTAATCCAGATACTCCAGAAACCTTTTGACCGCCAGCGAGGCGCTCTTCTTCTCTTTCAGCGCGACACCGATGCTCCTGTACGCGGGGATCTCCAGTTCTTTCACGATGATCCGGTAGGGAATGCGCTTCAGGATCAGTTCCGGCAGGATGCTGATCCCCAGACCGCTCTCCACCATCGCCATGATCGCATAGTCGTCCCATGTGGTGAAATGCACCTTCGGCGTCAGTCCGCACCGCTCAAAGATTTCCGAGACTTCCGCCCTTGCCCCTTTCTCCAGGAGCATGAAAGGTTCCTCAACGAGGGCGTTCACAGGGAATCTGTCACACCCTGCAAGCCGGTGCCCCTCCGGCAGGACCACCATCAGCCGGTCCTGCTCCAGGAAGATCGTCTCCAGTTCCGCATGAACCGGGAGCCGCAAAAACCCGCAGTCCACTCTTCCTTCCAGGATCCACTCCTCGATCTCACTGTAATCCCCCAGCAGGAGTTCATAATCGATATTCGGGTAATCCTTCTGAAACTCCCGGATCATATTGGGCAGCCACTGAGACGCCACGCTGGAAAATGTCCCGATCCGGATCAGCCCGGACTTCAGCCCGTTCAGTTCTTCCACCTGCACCTGCAGTTTCTCATATTCCCGGCACACGTTCTCCGCATAGGGAAGCAGTTTCATCCCGTCGCTGGTCAGGCTGACCCCGCCCCGTCCTCTCTCCAGAAGGGTCACCTTCCACTCCTGTTCCAGGTCGTGGATCATCCGGCTGATCCCGGACTGGGAATAGTTCAATATTTCGGCAGCCTTTGTAAAGCTCCCGTACTCTACTGTCTTTACAAACGCCATATATTTCTGAAGATTCATATCCATTCCCTGCACTCTCCTTCCTTCACATTGAAACAACTCATCAGATTTATCATCCATTCATTTTTCTCATGATATTTATGATAAATATTCGCTTTTGTAATCCACAAGTCTATGATACGATATCACAGTGAGTGAATCAAGCAGTAATTCCGTCTGTGCGCCTGATGCCTTTGAGATTATGGTACACACCTCACTCATTTGAGGAGAGGCCGGATTGCTGCTGTGTGCTCAAAAAACAGATGACAAGGAGAAGATCATGGGACTTTACAATAACAGGATCGTAGTAAAAGTAGGGACATCCACCCTGACAAACGACTCGGGAAAGAGCGACCTGCGCGCCACAGACCGTCTCGTCTGCACGCTGGCAGATATCCATAACATGGGATACGAAGTGATCCTCGTATCCTCCGGCGCCATCGCCGTGGGCAGGAACAAACTGAACATGCATTCCAGACCGGACAGCATGAGGATGAAACAGGCTGCCGCCGCGGTCGGACAGTGCAGCCTGATGTATCTGTATGATAAATTTTTCGGAGATTACGACAAGACTGTGGCTCAGATCCTTCTGAACGCGGAGGACATTGAACAGGAAGAAAAAAAGGAGAATCTGACCAACACCTTCAACGCCCTCCTGGAAATGGGCGTCATCCCCATCGTCAATGAGAATGACTCTGTCAGCTACACAGAGATCGAATCAGAGGACCGGCTCTTCGGAGACAATGACATGCTCTCTTCCGTTGTCGCAGTCCTCTGCCGTGCAAAAAGGCTGGTGATCCTGTCCGATATCGACGGATTCTACGACAGCGATCCCCGTCTCCATCCCAATGCACAGCTGATCGAGCAGATCGATCACATCGACGAGAGCGTCTACTCCCTGGCAGGAGGAGCCGGGAGCCGCAGAGGTACGGGCGGGATGCGCACCAAGCTCCAGGCAGCCCAGCTCGCCACATCAAACGGGATCGACACCATCGTCACGAACGGAAAGCGCCCCGAGGCGCTCTATGATATCGTAAAAGGCGGAAAAGCCGGGACACTGTTTACCGGGAAAATGTAGGTATCCCGAAGTCATCCCCGTTAGGGCGTCCAAAGGACTCTCCTGCAGAAGAAGAGGCCGCGCATAACTCTTTGCACGGCCTCTTCTTTGTAACGGCGACGATTCAAAGTCCCGGCTTGTCCGAGACCCTGGCGGCCGCTAACGATCCCGGAATGTGCTTTCTGTCACTTCCGGTGATTTATTCCCCACGCTCCAGAGCGAGAAGGCTCCTCTTTTTCTCCACTCCTCCCGCATATCCGGTGAGGCTTCCGTCTGTCCCCAGTATCCGGTGGCAGGGAACGATGATCGAGACCGGATTGTGCCCGACCGCTCCGCCCACCGCCTGGGCTGACATGGAAGTGATCCCCCGCCGCCCGGCGATCTCTCCCGCGATCTCCTTGTAGGTCATGGTCTTCCCATATGGGATCTTTAACAGGATGTCCCAGACCTCCATCCGGAACGGGCTCCCCTGCAGATGGAGCCTTGGCGTAAAGTCCGGTTCCCGTCCCTCGAAATAGATATCCAGCCACTTTGCCGTCTCTTCAAACACCGGAAGGATCTCTCCGCCCTGTCCCATCTCTTCATGATCCGCTTCAAGCCCCGCGCCGAAGTATTTCTGTCCGTCAAACCACAATCCGGTAAGCCCTTCCCCATCAGAAGCCAGTGTGATCCCGCCCAGCGGTGAATCGTAATGGTATGTGTAACGCATCCTTTTCCCTCCTTCTAACTGCTTTGTTCCGTCTCTGAAAAAATCCCCTGCGGGACCAGCCGGCGATCGGCGGTCAGTTCCTGAACTTAACACTGTCTCTCCTGCTTCAGGAACTCTTCCACGATCCGGTTGAATTCCTCCGGATCTTCCTTCGCGATAAAGTGACTTCCCTTCATCACTCGGATCTGTGCATTTGGCAGGCTGGCATAGATCAGTCTTGTATGCTCGTCCTTTATCATGTCCCTGTTTCCCGCGATCACCAGTTTGGGGATCCTCAGGAAATCCGGATCACTGTTTTCGGAAATCTCCTCCGGATCCAGATCCGGGTCATTGACCATAAGTCCCAGCATCTCTGCGTTTTTGCGCGCCTTTTCGCTTTTCCCCGCAAGCAGTGACGCAGCATGATATCCCAGGATGATCGGGATCTGGACAGAAGGCTTCACTCCCGCGCTGTACAGGTTCGCCCCGTTCAGGATAAGCCTGTCCACCCGCTCCGGATATTTCAGGGCGAACACCAGAGCAATGTTCCCTCCGTCCGAAAAGCCGAGGAGATCCGCTTTTGCGATCTCCTGCTCGTCCATAAGATCATGCAGGTCCTCGGCAAACTGCCGGATCGTGAAAGGCTTCTCCCCTCGCGGAGATTTCCCGTGTCCCCTCGTATCCAGCGCGATCACACAGTGGTCTTTTGAAAAATAATCTATCTGGTGGACAAAATATCCGCTGTCCTCCCCGTTTCCGTGGAGAAGGATAAGCGGAGAACCGGTACCTTTTTCAATGTAATGAAGTTTAATATCCGTATCTTTACTCATGTGATCTTTCTCCCTGGTCAATCCTTCCTGCTTTTTACAAACATTTTTTGATATCTTATGTTGCAATTATACTGCAAATACATTTCTATTACAATTTTAATGCACCATCAAATTCTGCGTATTCTTGTTCAGCCTTGGATATCAGATCATTCATTTCATATATCTTTTTTCCAACATTTTGCGGAGTATGGGCATCTGAGGCAGTTAATATTCGGACATTCCTGGATATCATAGCCCTTAGCATGCTTTCATTCATTCCCAGTTCAGTATCCCCGTAGTTTATTGCCAATCCACTGCTTTCTTCAATATGCATATTGTTTTCTTTTAATGCTCGTGCAATTCTATCGTATTCAGTCTCATAATCGCCTGTCGGATATGCTCCAAAGCATTGCAAAGAATTCGGATGAGCCAATCCGGAAAACAGATTGCTTTGCGCAAGTTCATACATCAATTCATAGTACCGATCATATAAATCGTCTAAATTGTAACCCTC
>DWXK01000098.1 GCA_019119205.1 Candidatus Mediterraneibacter intestinavium | reverse complement strand
CGGGAATCGATCAGCGGATAAATATCCGGAAGCCATATGGGATTTCCCGAGAGAGCCATGTGGGATTTTCAGAGAGGGTCATGCGGAGGGGGGGCAGAAGAGAAAACATACGGGGCAGAAGAGAGGATGGTTGTCCTCGCGGGGGAAATATGGTATCCTGAATCTCGTTGGGACGGACCTGCTGGGAAGAAGGCAAAATGAATGGCAGAGCGGACCTGCCGGGAGAAAAGAAAAACGAGCGACAGAGCAGACGGGAGAGAAGTGAAATGGACAGCATCTACGATAACGAAAGGTTTTTTAATGAATACGCACAGATGAGCCGCAGCCGCGAGGGACTTGCCGGCGCCGGGGAGTGGCACCAGTTACGAAAGATGTTTCCGGATCTGACGGGGAGGAAGGTCCTGGATCTCGGCTGCGGATATGGATGGCACTGCAAATATGCAGTGGAGCAGGGGGCGGAATCAGTCCTCGGGATCGATCTGAGCGAAAGGATGATTTCGGAGGCGGAAAAAAAGAACGGGGATGAGCGGATTACGTACCGCGTCTGCGGGCTAGAGGATTATGAATATCCGGAGGGTGTGTACGACTGCGTGATCTCAAACCTCGCGCTCCATTACATCGAAGACCTGGATGCGGTATACCGGAAGACATACCGGACCCTGAAGCCGGGCGGGATTTTTCTGATCAATATCGAGCATCCGGTGTTTACGGCAGGCATAAATGAGGACTGGGTTTATGATGAGGATGGAAAACCAAAGTATTGGGCGCTTGATGATTATTATTATCCCGGGGAGCGTATGACTTTGTTCCTGGGAGAGCGCGTGAAAAAATATCATCATACACTGACGCAGATCCTGATGGGACTTCTGAATGCAGGATTTGTCCTGGAGGCGGTGGAGGAGGCCATGCCTGATCCGGCCATGATGGGCATCACGGGGATGCAGGATGAGATGCGCCGGCCGATGATGCTTCTTGTAAGAGCGGCAAAAAGGCAGGGATGACTGCAGGAATTCTGCACAAAAAAATCTGCGCATAAATTGTCTGAAATTAACGAAAATTGCGCTGAGTATAAAAAATCCATTACTTTGAGAGAAAAAAGTGTTAAAATTTAGACAGAGTGACTGCCAGAAAGACCGTTACAGCGTTGTATCGGTCTTTCTTTGGTTATACTTTATTTATCTGAAGAAAACGTATACCTGCCGCATGCGGGGGACAGAAAATGTGTGGAGGACACATGAGGAAAAAGAAAAGGAGGATTTGGATGCTCAGCAGAGGTGACGCGGTTGTTTACAAGTGCAGAGGACTTTATAAGGTGGAAGACATCGGGACGCTGGATTTTTCTTTTGTGGACAGAGAGAAAAATTATTATACTCTTCAGTCTATGGATGATTCGAAAGACAGGGCGTATGTTCCGACAGACGACGAGACAAATATCAGAAAGCCGGTCAGCAGGCAGGAGGCGATGGAACTCATCGACCGGATGCCTGAGATCGACGTGCTTAGGGTGAAAAATGAAAAACTCAGAGAACAGGAATACAAGCAGTGTATCGCGGATTACTGTCCTGAAAACTGGGTGAAGGTACTGAAGACGCTCTATACACGGACAAAAAGCAGGGGCAGCATCACCAGCATGGACAAGAAATATCAGATGCTCCTGGAGCATGCGCTTTACAGTGAATTCGCATTTGTACTGGGGATCCCTGCGGACGAAGTGACCAAATTTATCGCAGATCATATGTGTGAAAAGACCAGCTGAACTTGCGCAAACTGCATGCGCGTGATATACTTCTCCTGAAAATATTTTATTTTTAGGAGGAGTTATTTTTTATGGACGCAGACCCTGCCGGGAACTCGGTAATTTTTCAATTGTTGCTGCTATTGTTTTTTACGCTGATGAATGCGTACTTCGCGGGAGCGGAGATGGCGGTCGTATCGGTCAATAAGAACAGGATACGGAGCCTTGCGGAAGAAGGAAATAAGAAGGCGAAGGTGATCGAAGGGCTTTTTGACGACTCGACGAAGTTTCTTTCTACGATCCAGGTAGCGATCACGTTTGCAGGATTCTATTCTTCGGCATCCGCGGCGGCGGGAATATCCCCTGTGCTGGCGGAATGGATGCAGGGAGCAGGAATTCCCTACAGCCAGCAGATAGCGCATAACGGCGTAACACTTGTGCTGATGTTCTTTAACCTTGTTTTTGGAGAGCTTGTGCCGAAGCGGATCGCCCTGCAGAAATCAGAGGCGTTTTGTATGCTGACAGTGATGCCGGTGCACTATATTTCGATCATCCTTTCACCATTTACGAAACTGCTTTCTGTTTCCACCAAACTGGTGCTGAAGCTGTTTGGCATGAAAACAGAGGACCAGGAAGAAGCTGTTACAGAGGAAGAGATCAAGGCGCTTCTCAAGATGGGGAATGAGAGTGGGACATTTGACGATGAAGAACGGGAAATGATCGATTCGGTCTTTGCATTTGACGACAGGACAGCCAGGGAGGTCATGGTGCCCAGAAGAGATGTGGTTGTCATGGACATTGCAGAGCCGTTTGACGAACTGATCGATGAGGTGCTTGAGTCAAGACACAGCCGGATCCCGGTCTATGAGGAAAATATCGACAACATCATCGGCGTGCTTCACGTCAAGGACGTGATGATCGAGATGAGGAAATCGGGATTGGAAGGGATGGACATCCGCGGGATGCTCCACGAGCCGTTCTTTGTGCCTGAGACAAAAGAGGCGGACGAGCTGTTCCGGTCCATGCAGGAGACAAGGCACCATATGGCGATCCTTGTGGACGAGTATGGCGGATTTTCCGGTATCGTGACCATCGAGGACCTTGTCGAGGAGATCATGGGCGATATCAATGAAGAGTATGAGGAAGTTGTGCCGGAGATCGTTCCGGTCAGTGAAGCGGAATACATTCTCGACGGGGGTATCCTGATCGAGGATCTCAATGAAGAACTCGGGCTGAAGCTTGAGACGGAAAATTACGACACGCTGTCAGGATACCTGATCGAGCAGCTGGGACATATCCCGGCAAAAGAGGACAGGGATGTGATAGAGAGTGAAAACCTTGTATTTGCGGTCGAGGAAGTGAAGGACAACAGGATCACCCGGGTGAGACTGAAGATCCTTCCTGTTCCGGAACCGGAGGAAGAGAAAAAGAAAGCAAAATGACTGAAGGGAGAAGTGAGAGATGAAGATGGTATCGATCGAGCAGGAACTGAAAGGAAATTCTTATCCGGGAAGAGGGATCATCCTCGGAAAGACCCCGGACGGTAAAAAGGCTGTTGCGGCGTATTTTATCATGGGACGCAGCGAGAACAGCAGAAACCGTATTTTTGTGGAGGACGGAGAGGGGATACGCACCCAGGCGTTCGACCCGTCAAAAATGACGGACCCGAGCCTTGTCATCTATGCTCCGGTCCGCGTTCTGGGCAATAAGACAATTGTTACAAACGGGGACCAGACCGATACGATCTATGAAGGGATGGACAAACAGCTCACTTTTGAACAGGCACTCAGATCCAGGGAGTTTGAGCCGGATGCACCGAACTATACACCGCGTATCTCCGGCATCATGCACATTGAAAACGGAACATACAACTATGCCATGTCCATTCTGAAAAGCAATAACGGAAGTCCGGACGGATGCTGCCGTTATACATTTGCCTATGAAAATCCGGCGGCAGGAGAAGGACACTTCATCCACACTTATATGGAAGACGGTGATCCGCTGCCGAGTTTCGAGGGAGAACCGAAGCTGATCGGCGTGGCAGACGATATGGACGAATTCGCGCAGATGCTGTGGGACAGCCTGAATGAGGACAACAAGGTCTCTCTTTTTGTCCGCTATATTGATATTGAGACAGGAAACTACGAGACAAAGATCATCAATAAGAACCAGAAATAAGACCAAAGAGGAGCGGATGAAAAGATGAAAGAATTAGAACTGAAATACGGATGTAACCCGAACCAGAAACCGTCAAGGATCTACATGAGCGACGGGAGTGAACTGCCTATCACGGTGCTCTGCGGACGCCCGGGATACATCAATTTCCTGGATGCGTTTAACGGATGGCAGCTTGTGTCCGAGCTGAAAAAGGCAACAGGGCTTCCTGCGGCGACTTCCTTTAAACATGTTTCTCCGGCAGGCGCAGCGGTAGGGCTTCCGATGTCTGAGACACTGGCGAAGATCTACTGGGTGGACGACCTGGGAGAACTGTCCCCGCTTGCGTGTGCATATGCGAGAGCGCGCGGTGCGGACAGGATGTCTTCCTTTGGAGATTTCATTGCACTGTCCGACGTATGCGACGTGGATACGGCTCGGCTGATCAAAAGAGAAGTCTCAGACGGAGTGATCGCGCCGGGGTATGAGCCGGAAGCGCTGGAATTGCTGAAACAGAAGAAAAAAGGAAATTACAATGTGATCCAGATAGACCCGGATTATGTACCGGCGCCGCTGGAACACAAAGAGGTGTTCGGCATCACGTTTGAGCAGGGGAGGAATGAACTCAACATCGACGAGGATTTCTTCTCCAATGTAGTGACGGAGAACAAAGAGATCCCGCAGAATGCGAAGACGGATCTTGCCATTGCGATGATCACACTGAAATATACACAGTCCAATTCTGTCTGCTATGTAAAAGACGGACAGGCGATCGGGATCGGAGCAGGGCAGCAGTCGCGTATCCACTGTACACGCCTTGCGGGACAGAAAGCAGACAACTGGTGGCTGCGCCAGTGCCCGAAAGTGCTGGAACTCCCGTTCAAGGACGACATCCGGCGTGCAGACAGAGACAATGCGATCGACCTCTATATCGGAGAAGAATATATGGACGTGCTCGCGGACGGTGTATGGGAGAATACATTCAAAGAAAAACCGGAAGTGTTCACCCGCGAGGAAAAGAGAGCATGGCTCGACAAGCTGACAGATGTGGCTTTAGGATCTGACGCGTTCTTCCCGTTCGGGGACAACATCGAGCGTGCCCACAAGAGCGGCGTGAAATATGTGGCTCAGCCGGGCGGATCGGTGCGCGACGACAACGTGATCGCGGCGTGTGACAAATACGGTATGGCGATGGCATTTACAGGGATCCGTCTGTTCCATCACTAAAAGCCCGGCCGGCTGTATCTGCGGCTGCGGGAAAGGTCGCTGCTGACAGTGACCGGGAAAGGATTGATCATATGGTAATAGAGACACGGAGCCCGGAGGAGACCTTCCGTCTGGGCAGAAAACTGGGAGAAGCTGCACGGCCGGGGCAGGTCTTTACCCTGACGGGCGACCTGGGAACAGGAAAGACTGTGTTTACCCAGGGGTTCGCAAAGGGGCTCGGGATCGAGGAACCGGTCAACAGTCCGACATTTACGATCGTCCAGGTGTACGACGAAGGAAGGCTGCCGCTCTATCACTTCGATGTGTACCGGATCGGAGATGTGGAAGAGATGGAGGAAGTCGGCTTTGAAGATTATGTCATGGGGGACGGAGTCTCCCTGATCGAGTGGGCTGAGCTGATCAGCGAGATCCTGCCGGAAAAACGGACGGCAGTCCGGATCGAGAAAGATCTGGAACAGGGCTTCGACTACAGAAGGATCACGATCGAAGAACTGGGATGACTCAGTATTCTGGCGGCAGTCTGGTCATGGAGCCGGGCTGCTGCATATTTTGCGCCGGATGTGACAGGGACTGTTGCACCGGCGCTTCACAGCATGAAAGGAAACAGTAGTTATGAGAGTATTGGCAATCGACAGTTCCGGGCTTACTGCGACCGTGGCGGTCGTGGAGGAGACTCAGACTATCGCCGAATATACGGTAAACTATAAGAAGACACATTCTCAGACGCTTCTGCCGATGATCGCGGAGATGGCAAAGATGATCGAACTAGACCTGTCATCTATTGACGCCATCGCGGTTGCCGGAGGACCAGGATCATTTACAGGGCTCAGGATCGGTTCGGCGACGGCGAAAGGGCTGGGGCTTGCGCTCGACAAGCCGTTGATCCATGTCCCGACAGTGGATGCGCTCGCGTATAATGTGTACGGGTGCGGGGATATCATCTGTCCGATCATGGACGCCCGGAGAAACCAGGTTTACACGGGGCTTTACACTTTTTCATCCAAGGCAGGAGAAAAGCCGGATTCCAATCTTGTGGAGCCGGTCTTCCAGGTGATGAAAATGCAGATGGCTGTCTCTGTGGAGGAACTGATCCGGAGGCTGAACAATTATGCCCGCCCGGTAGTGTTTCTGGGAGACGGCGTGCCGGTATATCAGGAGATGCTTTCCAAAGGGCTGAAAGTGCCGTATTCTTTTGCTCCATCCTATATGAACCGGCAGAGAGCGGCTGTTGTAGGCGCGCTCGGGATTAAGTATTTCAAAGCTGGAAAGTATGAGACCGCTGCAGAACACAGACCGGAGTATCTTCGGATGTCCCAGGCAGAACGGGAGCGGGCAGAACGAGAGAAGAAGGCTGTGACCGAGGTTCGGGAGATGACGATGGAAGACGCCGCGGCTGTGGCAGAGATGGAACACCAGCTTTTTTCAGATGCCTGGAGAGAGAAGTCTGTCCTGGAGACGCTGGAACAGGAGAATACTGTCTGCCTGACAGCGCTGAAAGCAGGCCGGATCGCGGGATACGCTCTTGTGTATACTGCGGCGGATGAGGCGGAGATCGCCAGGATCGCAGTGGCAAAAGAACTGCAGAGGCAGGGGGTAGCCCGTGCGATCCTGCAGAAACTCGAAGAGACCTGTGCGGAAAAGAAGATCACGAAGCTGCTGCTGGACGTCCGGGAGAGCAACACGCCTGCGCGCGCACTTTATGAGTCTGCAGGATTTCAGGAGGATGGGATCCGCCAGCGGTTTTATGAAGATCCTCAGGAAGATGCGATCCTGATGAGCCGGGATATCGGAGAGTAAAGGCAGCAGTTCCCAGTAGGAATCGCAGGGAAAGGATCTTATAATATAGGCGTGACAAATGAACCATACCTTACAGGAGGAGATTGTATGCGCCAGTATCAGATGAAAGAAACAAAAGAGATCAAAAAAATTATCTGTAACAAATGCGGCAGGCAGATTAAAGTGGTGAACGGACGCCCGGAGGAGGGGGTATTCAGCGTTGATCATACCTGGGGATATTTTTCGGATAAAGACGGAGAACGCCACAGTTTTGACCTGTGCGAGTCCTGTTATGATGAGCTTCTGAAGACGTTCCTCATTCCTGCCGAGATCGAAGAATAGAAATATATTTACTCTGATGAGTAAAATGGAAAATAGAGGAAAAAGATGTTAGACGTATGTTTGCTTGGAAGCGGAGGGATGATGCCGCTTCCCTATCGTTATCTGACTGCGCTCATGACCCGGTTCAACGGGAGCAGCCTGCTGATCGACTGCGGTGAGGGGACCCAGGTCGCGGTGAAGGAAAAAGGATGGAGTTTTAAGCCGATCGACGTGATCTGTTTTACACATTATCACGGGGATCATATCAGCGGACTCCCCGGTCTGCTCCTCACAATGGGCAATGCGGACCGGACGGAACCGCTGACGCTGATCGGGCCGAAGGGGCTGGAACGTGTGGTGAGCGCCCTACGTGTGATCGCACCGGAGCTTCCGTTCCACATTGTATACCGAGAGATCGAGGGGGCAGAACAGACATTTGAGATAAACGGCTACCGGCTGAAAGCGTTTCGTGTGAACCATAATGTGCTCTGTTACGGTTACACTCTGGAGATCGACCGCGCCGGAAAATTTGACGCTCAGAAGGCAAAGGAAAGAAATATCCCGCTCAAGTACTGGAGCCGCCTGCAGGCAGGAGAGAAGATCGAGGCGGAGGAAGGCGTGTTTACGCCGGATATGGTCCTTGGTCCGCCGAGAAAAGGGCTGAAACTGACTTACACGACGGATACCAGACCGACGGAATCCATACGTAAAAATGCGCCGGGATCAGATCTTTTTATCTGCGAGGGCATGTACGGTGAGAAGGACAAGGATGCAAAGGCAAGAGAATATAAACATATGACATTTTATGAAGCGGCAGAGCTGGCAAAAGAAACACAGGTGAAGGAAATGTGGCTGACTCATTACAGTCCGTCGCTGACCCGTCCGGAACAGTATATGGGCGAGGTGAGGAAGATCTTTCCACATGCAAAGGCGGGAAAAGACGGCATGTCGGCAGAATTGAAATTCGAAGATTGAGAGGCGTGGCTATGAAAGAAATAAGAGATATCAATATCCTTGCGATAGAAAGCTCATGTGATGAGACTGCTGCTGCTGTTGTCCACAACGGAAGGGAAGTCCTTTCCAATATCATCTCATCACAGATCGATCTGCACAAGCTGTATGGAGGAGTGGTCCCGGAGATCGCTTCCCGCAAGCATATCGAGAAGATCAATCAGGTGATCGAGGAGGCGCTGCGGGAAGCAGACGTCACTCTCGATGATATCGACGCGGTAGGGGTGACCTATGGACCGGGGCTCGTGGGGGCTCTGCTGGTCGGAGTTGCCGAGGCGAAAGCGATCGCCTTTGCCAGGAACCTTCCGCTGGTCGGAGTACACCATATCGAAGGGCATATTTCAGCAAATTATATCGAAAACCCGGACCTTGAACCGCCCTTTCTCTGCCTGGTCGCATCCGGCGGGCATACCCATCTTGTGCTGGTACGGGACTATGGAAAGTATGAGATCCTGGGACGCACGAGAGACGATGCGGCAGGGGAAGCGTACGACAAAGTGGCGCGCGCCATCGGACTGGGATATCCGGGAGGTCCTAAGATCGACCGGCTCGCAAAAGAAGGGAACCCGGATGCCATCAAATTTCCGAAAGCACACATTGGAGATGCAGTATATGATTTCAGCTTCAGCGGGCTGAAGTCTGCGGTGCTGAACTATATCAACGGATGCAAGATGAAAGGTGAGGAGTTCGATCCTGCGGATATTGCCGCGTCTTTCCAGAAAGCAGTAGTGGACGTTCTTGTGGAGAACTCCATGAAAGCTGCTGAAGACCACGGAATCTATAAATTTGCCATCGCAGGCGGAGTGGCGTCGAATACGGCGCTCCGGAGCGCGATGAAAGAGGCCTGCGCGGAGAGAGAGATAAGATTTTATCATCCTTCGCCGATACTGTGTACAGACAACGCTGCGATGATCGGTGCGGCTGCATATTATGAATTCATGGCGGGGACAAGGCACGGATGGGACCTGAACGCAGTCCCGAACCTGAAACTCGGTGAGCGGCAGGAAGGAGAGAATAGCGCTGTATTTGCGTATAAGCGCTAAATGTCCTGTGCCTGTGGACGATATATTTGGAGTGAAAGATGGAGAAACAGTATTGTACAGCGATCGTGCTCGCAGCGGGAAGCGGGAAACGAATGGGGACAAAGACACATAAGCAGTATCTTCTGATCGGAGGGAGACCGGTCCTGTATTATTCCCTTAAAGCGTTTCAGGATTCGGATCTGATCGATGATATCATCCTTGTCACGGGGGGAGGAGAAGAAGAGTACTGCAGAGAAACTATCGTGGAAAAATACCATATGACAAAGGTGACCCGCATCATACCGGGAGGGAAAGAACGCTATGAGTCTGTTTGGAAAGGACTGCAGGAAGCAAAACGCACAGGCTATACCTTTATCCATGACGGAGCCCGTCCTTTTGTGGATGACGGGATGATCCGGCGTGCGTATGAGTCTGTCTGCGAGCATCGTGCGTGTGTCGCGGGAATGCCGGCAAAGGACACGATAAAAGTAGTCGATGAAGATGGAGTGGTAGTGGATACTCCGGACCGGAGCCGGCTCTGGATCGTGCAGACACCACAGGTGTTTGAGACTGGACTGATCTTCCGCGCATATGAGAGGCTGATCAGCGAGGGGGTCACGACAGCTACAGATGATGCGATGGCTGTGGAAAAAATGCTTGGTTTTCCGGTACATATGTTTGAAGGCTCGTATGAGAATATCAAGATAACCACACCGGAAGATCTGGAAACCGCGGAGGCTTTTTTGAGAAAGTAAGAGACGGGATACAGGAACTGTAATGGAGGAATTGAATACGTTTTTGAAAAAGTAAAAAACTGGTTGACATATGGCCTTTGAATGTGATAGAATAGTCAGCGTCGCAAAGGTGACATACAACCAGACTTATCAATGTATGATAAGAGATGGAGAGGTATCGAAGTGGTCATAACGAGGCGGTCTTGAAAACCGTTTGTCCGAAAGGGCGCGTGGGTTCGAATCCCACCCTCTCCGCTGAAGCCGAAAGGTTTCTTGTCTTAACGGACACTTTGGAGAAGTACCCAAGCTGGCCGAAGGGGCTCCCCTGGAAAGGGAGTAGGTCGTTAGTAGCGGCGCGAGGGTTCAAATCCCTCCTTCTCCGTTTGATATTATCTGAAAAAAACTACTGGAAAGATCCGGTAGTTTTTGCATGTGAGATGTAAAATTGGGGATAATATCATGTAAAGATACCAGATATTGTAGCGGTTTGAAAAACTTGAAAAAAATGTAAAAAACAGTTGACAAACGGCATACGAAAATGGTAATATAGCTAAGCTGACTCGTGAGGGACAGCGAAGCGAAAAAGAAAAATAAAAAAGTTCTTGACAAAGCGAAAGAGATTTGATAGAATATCAAAGCTGTCGCAAAGAGAGAACGACAGGAACCTTGATAACTGAACAATAGACAACAACCCTTGAAAATTTCTTTGAAGAGAAAATTTTTCGAACAGCGGAGACCGCGCGAGCACGGCGATGGTCCGGAGAATTTATTTTCCGGGAACA
>DWXK01000011.1 GCA_019119205.1 Candidatus Mediterraneibacter intestinavium | reverse complement strand
GACAAATTCTAAATAATTATCTATTAAACAATAAAATGAAGAATAATTAATGGTTGCATTTTTTCATCAGTCTCTTATAATTTATTATGTTTAAATAAACAACATAATATATAATAATAGACTATAAGTCTATTATTGAATGCGAGAGGAGACTGAATGATATGTTAAGGCATGAGTGGAAAGCACTCTTAAAAAACAGGATACTCCTGATCGTTACTATAGCGGTCATAGTGATCCCGACTATTTATACGACACTGTTTTTGGGATCTATGTGGGATCCATACGGGAATCTGGGAAAACTGCCGGTCGCGGTAGTGAACAGGGATGTTCCGGTGATATATGGCGGGAGAGAACTGGCAGTGGGACGGGAGATGGAAGAGAAACTGATGACGAATGACGCTCTGGATTTCCGCTTTCCGGAAGCTGACAAAGCCAGACAGGGGCTAAAAGACGGAACATACTATATGGTCATAACAATACCGGAGGATTTTTCATCATCTGCAGCCACGGTGACTGAAGAGAAACCGGAAAAGATGCAGATCGATTTTCAGACGAATCCGGGTACAAACTATATCGCATCCAAGATGAGTGAAAGCGCAATGAAAGAACTGGAGAATACGGTGCGTGAGGAAGTGACCAGAACTTATGCGGAGGTTATGTTTGAGAAGATCAAAGAGACCGGTGAGGGAATGCAGAAGGCGTCCGAAGGTTCCGGCAGGATAAAAGACGGAGTGGATCAGATCAAATCCGGCAATGGAGCTGTCACAGAAAACCTGCAGCTTCTGGCAGACAGTACATTGACCTTTTCTGACGGAAGCAGCAGGTTTGAAAAGGGCCTGAAACAATATACGGAGGGAGCGGCTTCACTGTCAGATGGTGCCAGAGCGCTGGATGAGGGAAGCGGACAGTTAAAGGAAGGAATGGGACAGATCACAGAAAAAATACCGGAACTGACAGAAGGAGTGAACGGGCTGAACCGTGGAGCATCAAAACTGCAGGATGGATTGTATGCTGCGTCTGAGGGCGGTTCAGAACTTGCAGGCGGGGCGGCAGAAGTGGATGAAAATATGAGCGTGCTTCGCGACGGACTTTCACAGTTGGATGAGGCGGCGTCTGTCCTGCCTGATTCGGCTGCTGCGCTGAACGACGGTGCAGCGGCTCTGTCTGACGGTGCAGGCGAACTCACCGGAGGGGCCCGTTCGCTGGAAGAAGGGATCTCAAATCTGCAGAGCGGGGCAGATACACTGAGCATAGGGCTCAATGAGCTGAGTGGACAGTCTCAGTCTCTCAGGGACGGCTCAGCGGATATTTCGTCCTCGCTGGCTTCACTGTCTGATCTGGCAGGCAGGCTCGCTTTGCAGACAGGAGAACTACAGATGCATACCGGTACGGGCGAAGAAGAGGGAACGCCGGAGGAAAGCTGGATCGAAGGGCAGGAGGAACTCCAAGGCGGATTGACAGAACTGCAGTCCCAGCTTCAGGCACTCCAGGAACAGATGCAGACGTATGAGGACAGTGTTTCTGGATATACCGCCGGTGTAGATGAGGCGGCAAATGGAAGCGGCAGTCTTGCAGACCAGATTCCTGCGGTACTGTCAGGAGCAGAATCTCTCTCAGAAGGAATGGACACTCTCAGCGGCGGAATCACAGAACTGAAAAATGGAACACAGTCACTTACAGAAAAAGCGCCTGAACTGGCGGCGGGGATTTCAGGAGCCGCTTTGGGGGCAGAGGAACTAAAAGAACGTGGGACTTCTGTTTTAAGCCAGGGGGCGTCTTCTCTCAACAGCGGGCTGACTGTTCTGACATCGGGAAATGAACAGATTGAAAAAGGAATGCAAAGCCTGGCTGGGCAGATCCCACAGCTTGCAGGGGGGATTGGCAGACTGAAGGAGGGAACTGAAACTCTGAAAAACGGAACGGCTTCCCTTTTATCAGGCTCCGGTCAGTTGACGGAAAAGAGCAGTGAACTGCTTGATGGCGCAGCGCAGCTGACATCAGGAGCACACCAGCTCTATAACGGCGCACAACAGCTTTCCGAGGGAAGCGGTGAACTTGGAGAGGGATTGGAGCAGGTGTCCGAGGGAGCAAAAACGTTATCAGAAGAGTTGAAAAAAGGAACGGATGAGATCAAGAAGACAAATACAGCACAGAGCGCAGCAGAAATGTTTGCAGCTCCTGTTCAGACTGAAGAGACGCAGATCACAGATGTGCCGGACAACGGACATGCCATGGCTCCATATATGATGTCTGTGGGACTTTGGGTGGGATGCATTGCGTTCAGTCTGATGTATCCTCTTACAGAGTATTCCGGAAAACTGAGATCCGGGGCAGAATGGTGGATGAGTAAAGCGTCCGTTCTCTATCCGACCGCGTTGCTTCAGGCAGTAGTCATGGTCGTAGCGCTGCACGTATTTGACGGATTTACTCCGGAAAGGATGGGGATGACAATACTGACAGCGTGCGCTGCATCCCTGGCATTTATGTCTGTTATGTATTTCTTTACCAGTCTGCTGGGACGTGTGGGAAGTTTCTTGATGCTTGTATTCATGGTGATACAGCTCGCAGGATCTGTGGGCACATACCCGCTTGAACTCTCAGGGGATTTTGTCCCTTATCTTCACGGCTGGGTACCGTTCACCTATACAGTGACCGCCTTTCGCAGCACTATCAGCGGAGGAGAGAATATAGACAGCTGTCTTGCCTTTCTTGTGATACTTTTCCTGATCTTTACTCTGCTCACGATCCTGGAGTTTCAGGTGAGGGCAAAAAAGATAGAGAATGGGAAGAGTACATGGATGGATTGGCTCGAAGTACACAGGCTGGCCTGACCGGGTAGTTTTTTACGGTAAAGTTTATGGACACGGTGCGCCACATCCCGGTTGACGATATCCTGTACTTTGAGACGGGAGGAAAAAGCCACCGCATCATACTTCACGGGAAAAAAGGGAATATGGATTTTACCGGGAGTATCCGTGATCTGCAGAAAAGCCTCGGCGGGCAGTTCCTGCGTGTGCACAGAGCTTATCTGGCGAACGTGCGCCACATCCGGGAACTGGATATCAGGGACAAGAAAGTCGTCTTTACAAACGGGGAAGAGTGTCTCTTTTCCCGCAAAGTAAAAAATGACCTGGTGCGGCTGCTGGATCTGGACCTTCAGACGTAGATCCGTTCAGACGCAGATCCGTTCCGGACATGGAACATGGCGTTCAGGATCAGATCTGTTCCGGGTACATATCCTGCATATCCATTCGGGCACGGATCATGCCGTTTCAGGCAGAAATCCTCCGCAGCGCAGCTTAATGCGCCATAATACAGGAGTAAACTGTAAAAGCCGGGGTCCTTCCGGGAGATCATAAGATCTGCTTCGAGGGCGGGATCCGGCGGAAAAGCGGAGGATAATTGACATGGCAAAAGAAGCAGCGGTATGGGAAGTCATCAAGAATGCAGGCTACGAACCGATAGAAAATAAAAGCATTATCGTTTCGTATGCTCCGGCAAATCTCAGTGATGCGATCGTAAAATTTTTTGGAGCAGACCATCAGTATTTCGTACTGCAGATCTGCAGGGATGAGCTGGTCCTTGTCCCCTTTGGAGTGTTTTCGATGGGACTGAAGAAGGAAGTGACTCTCTCGATCCCGTTTTCGGAGATAGAGGGGATGGAGATAGAAGAGAAAGGATTAAATTACTATCTGACGATCAGGACCAAGGATGATCGGATCACTCTTTCCATCCAGCAGAAAGAGCTAAGCAGCCTTAGGACTTCCGGTTTTCTGGGGACCACTATGCTCGGAGGAAACTGGCACAGCAGGAATATGGACGGAACGATGAAGATGTTAAAAGAGATTCCGGCAGGAGCTGCCGGGTTAAACTGAAAGAACCTTATCATTGAACAGCAGATCAGCAATATGCAGGCCATTGATGCCGCCCTGCAGCAGGCCTTCCAGACAATAATGACAGTAGCAGACTACGGTATCTGTCTTATATTGTCTGCAGTGGTCCTGCATTATTGCGAGCTGTTCTTCCGGAGTATGGTCCTGAAACTTCCCTTTCGCCTGTTCGATATAGTGCTTTGGGGCAAACTTCGGATTTTTAGCGGGCTGAGCCCGGTATAACGTGCTGCCGCAAAAGTCTGTCTTTTCATGATTTTTTTCTGCTTCCACATATCTTATGTTCATTTCTTAATGTAATTTTGGATCGTCAAACTTGTTTCAGGAAATCGCGCTGTGAACATACAGCTTGCGATATAGTAGTCAGCCATTCTTACTCCTCCGTGGTTACTTTATTTTTGTGAATTTTTGCATTCAACAATCCCCAGCGTAATAGGAGACGACCGCCATAAAATCCCGCGGATCATCAAATACTAAAGAGAGGGGAAGGTGTTTCCCGTTTCTACGATACTGGTCTTCCAGCTCATGCTGGAGAGGATACTGTCTTGTTATGTTTATTTTTTTGCTGCTTTGAGACAGTATCATAACATGACCGCGGCATCGATTTACTGTTTCTAAAAAGCCTTTTAAATTCAGGATATTTACTTTTATCATGATGTGCACCTCCTTGATGACTGGTTCATAACGGTTCCTCTGTGATTGTTATTATAGTGCCTTTTACGCAGCCAGAATATCTCTTTCCCGTCACTTTCTGTCGTTATCCTGCCATCCACAGCAGTTGCAGAAAAACAGAGACAGGGATATAATCATCTCAGTAGTCCGGGGATCCCGGAAGATCCCTGGTCATTCTTTTGTATAGAAATGTTAAAAGAAAGGAGCTGTCTATGAAAAAGATCATCCTTACAGCAGCCGCAGTCATCCTTGCCCTCGGTTTGGGCGTGACCGGGCTCCTGATGTATGCCTGGCATGAGTATGAGATGCCGCAGATCGTCGGAGACACTGTTGAAAATGAGAGCAGTGATCCGGAAGAGATAACCCGGAAATGGTTTTCTCAATATTTTGAACAGTTCGACGGATGGGTGGTGCCGTATCACTATCATGTGGTCAATGCGAGGATCACAGGAATGGAGACTCTGAACGATCTGGGCAGACCCTATATCCAGATCGATTATGAAGTTTATACGCCTGCCGGCGCCAGGGGGATCGTGCGGGAACTTGAACTGATGGAGACGGAGACCCGGAGGCTTTATACGGGACAGATGGTGCTCAGCTGGGAGGCGGATGGGGAGGATGTATACCGAATTGCGGATAAGATGACCCCGGTCCAGTATCAGATATTGACACCGGAGTTCCAGAAAGAGCGGCAGGAGCCGCAGACGGAACATTTTGAGATGAAAACGGACGAACCCATGACCTACTATATCCGGGACGGTGTGCTCTATGTCACCTATGACTCCGGGGAGAGTTTTGTCGAAGTCCCGGATGGGTATGAAAGAATATGCAGTCAGGGAAACGGCACTTATAACGAACTTCTTCCGTACAACAGCTATGTGATCACAGAGGAGTTCACCGGATTCGTGGCAGGACATTCCCTGCTGTACAGTATGGACCGGGGAGAGACATGGAAGGAGAGCCGGGTCCGTCAGAGCGGTTATGCGGCAGATCCGTTTCTTTCTGTGGCAGAGAGCGGATATTATGTGACGATGGCTGTGGACCGTTCTCTGGGAAGTGACTATTACGCAACCTGTTATTCGGAAGATTTGGAAAACTGGACGTCTATTTCACTGCCGGATGCATTCTGCACGAATCTGACCTGCTCCTTCTGGACAAAAGACGGGAAAGGATACTATGCAAAGGGAGAAGAGATGTTGGTCACGCTGGATGGCGGGGACACATTTCAGGATATCGTGCTCCCGGAGACAGAAGAGATCGCAGATGAACTGGGATTTGACCCGTTTGACACGGTGGAAAAGATGTATGAAGAGGACGGGATCCTCTATGTGGTCGTGGGACAGGGAGAGGACGGCGATTATATAAGGGACGGAAAGCTGGCGGAGGCGCTGTATCAGTCGGAAGATGGAGTGAACTTTTCTTTTGTGGAAGAGATCGCGGACGATACCCCGGAGCAGGCGGGCTGATCCCGGGAAAGCAGAAAAGGGAGAGGACAGAAGATGAAGCGGATTTTCTTTGTAGAGGATGACTTAAGCCTGATCAACGGGCTGACGTTTGCCCTGAAAAAACAGGGGTATGAGACTGTTGTTGCCAGGACGAAAGCAGAGGCATTGGGAATGTGGGAGAGGGGAAACTATGACCTTGTTATCCTGGACGTTTCTCTTCCCGACGGCTCTGGGTATGAACTGTGCGAGGAGATGCGCAGGACCTCAAAGGTGCCGGTCATATTTCTCACTGCGGCGGATGAGGAGACAGATATCATCATGGGACTGGATATCGGAGGAGACGACTATATCACAAAGCCGTTCAAACTGGCGGTATTCCTTTCAAGGGTAAATGCTCTCCTGCGCAGGAGCAGCAACTTTGAACAGACGGATACGGTTTTGGATTCTAATGGCATAAAGGTGGAACTTCTGAAGAGAAAGGCATACAAAAACGGGAATGAGATCGATCTGACGGCGGGAGAGTACCGGCTGCTCTGCATGTTTATGGAAAATCCGGACCAGGTCCTTTCTCCCGGGCAGATCCTGGGAAGTCTCTGGGACCGGGAGGAAGATTATATCGAGAACAGCACCCTGACAGTGTATATCCGGAGGCTGAGGGCGAAGATCGAAGATGATCCGGGAAAGCCTGAGAAGATCGTGACAGTCCGCCGGATGGGATATAAGTGGAGTACAGGGAGATGAGAGATGTTATGAAGATCCTGGCGGACAGGAGTGTGAGAAATCTTTTTGGGAGAGCAGCAGGGATCATCCTGGTTTCTGTTCTGGTCTCTGTTGTGACCGTTCAGGCATCTCCGGAAAACTCGGTCCTGTATATCCCTGTCCTTATCCTGGCATCGGGGATCGCCCTGCTGGCGGTCATGTATCTGTACTTTCGGGAGCAGGACCGGATCATGGAGGACGCTGTGACAACGATCCGGGATTATATCGGAGGAAACCGGGAAGTGAGGATCCAATGTGACGAGGAGGGGGAATTATACCGTTTATTTCACGAAGTCAACTCACTGGCGGCGATCCTGAATGCCCATGCCGAGAATGAGGAAAGGGCAAAAATCTTCATGAAAGATACTATATCTGATATCTCGCATCAGCTTAAGACGCCCCTTGCTGCCCTCAATATCTATAACGGGATCCTGCAGGGAGAAGCAGAGAAACTGCCGGCTGTCCGGGAGTTCACAGACCTGTCGGAGCAGGAACTGGACCGGATCGAGACACTGGTGCAGAATCTGCTGAAGATCACAAAACTCGACGCGGGGACGATCGTGATCGAGAAGAACCTTGAAAATGTGTCGGAGATGATGGAGGATATCGAGGGACATTTTACATACCGGGCAGAGCTGGAGGGAAAGAAGCTGATTCTTTCAGGAGATGAGACAGCTTTCTTACAGTGTGACAGAACCTGGCTGACTGAGGCGGTCAGCAATATCATAAAAAATGCATTTGACCACACGGAACAAGGTGATACGGTAAGCGTTGAGTGGAGACAGACGGCGTCCCTTGTGCAGATCGTCGTGAAAGATACTGGGAGCGGGATCCATCCGGAGGATCTGAACCATATATTCAAACGGTTTTACCGCAGCCGTTTTTCAAAGGACACTCAGGGAATCGGGCTGGGGCTTCCGCTTGCAAAGGCGGTGGTCGAGGCGCACAGCGGGACCATCGAGGTGGAGAGCAGGCTGGGAGAGGGGACCGTATTTACAATGGATTTCCTGAGTACAGTGTGAACTGTAACTTTCTGATTCCTACAAAATTGTAGGACAGTTGTCATGTTGAGGTAGGATTCAGATGATACTCTTTCCGTATCAAGAGAGAAAGAGGTGTTTGACAAGAATGGATTTACTGGAAGTAAAGGCAGTCTCCAAAATTTATGGAAGCGGAGAGGCTGCGGTACATGCGTTAAAAGAAGTTACATTTTCTGTGCCGAAAGGCGAGTTTGTTGCAGTGGTCGGAGAGTCGGGTTCCGGAAAGAGCACCCTGTTAAACCTGATCGGAGGGCTGGATACGCCGACCTCCGGGAAAGTGTGGATCGATGGAAGGGACATTTTCTCGATGAAAGAGAGCAATCTGACCGTGTTCCGGCGCAGGAATATCGGATTTGTCTTTCAGAGTTTTAACCTGATCCCGGAGCTGGATGTGGAACAGAATATCATCTTTCCGGTGCTTCTCGACTATCAGAAACCGGACCGGAAGTATCTTGAGGAACTCCTTTCTGTGCTGGGATTGAAGGAAAGGCGGAATCATCTGCCCAGTCAGCTCTCCGGCGGGCAGCAGCAGAGAGTGGCGATCGGACGCGCACTTATCACCCGTCCGTCTCTGATCCTCGCCGATGAGCCGACGGGAAATCTTGACACGCAGAATACCAGCGAAGTGATCGCGCTTCTGAAAGAGGCGTCAAGGAAATACGAACAGACTATTCTCATGATCACTCACAGCAGAGGCATCGCCCAGACCGCAGACCGGATCCTGGAAGTGTCCGACGGTGTGCTGAGGGACTTCGGCAGCGCGCCGGATCTGCGGGATATGAGTACCATGCGCAGAGAGGAGGGAAAGGGAGAATGCAGATGAAAAGTTATCTCAGCCTGATCCCGATCTCGGCAAAGGTACACCGCCGGCAGAACCGGATGACTCTATTGTGTATCGTCTTTGCAGTGTTCCTCGTGACCTCTGTGTTCAGTATGGCGGAGATGGGCGTACGAATGGAGCAGAAAAGACTGGCGGAACGACATGGAAGCCTGTCTTTTCAGGATGTTATGGACAGCGCCATGGGACAGTCCCTGTTCCTGGCCGCGGCAGCCCTGTTCGTGCTGATCCTGATCGCGGGGGTTCTGATGATCTCGGGAAGCATCAACAGTAATGTGGCTCAGAGGACAAAGTTTTTCGGGATGATGCGCTGTATAGGGATGAGCAGAGCGCAGATCATCCGCTTTGTCAGATTGGAAGCACTGAACTGGTGCAGGACCGCAGTGCCCGCGGGAGTTGCCCTGGGGATCGTGACTACCTGGATCCTGTGTGCCGTCCTCCGGTTCCTGGTGGGCGAAGAATTCTCACAGATCCCTCTCTTCGGGATCAGTCTGATCGGGATCATCAGTGGGATCGTGATGGGGGTCGCTGCCGTGCTGATCGCTGCGAGAGCACCGGCAAAAAGAGCGTCAAAAGTGGCTCCTGTCACAGCGGCTTCCGGAAATCAGGAGAATCCGGGAGGCGGGGAGCGTGGGATGAACTCTCGCATGGTAAGGATACCGAGAGAGAACAAAGGCGGTTTTCAGATCGAGACAGCTTTGGGAATCCATCATGCGGTATCTGCAAAGAAAAATCTGGTCCTTATGACCGGATCCTTCGCGCTGAGCATCATTCTTTTTTTGAGTTTTTCGGTGCTGATCGATTTTGTGGACTGTCTGATGCCACAGTCGGCGGCGGTCTCTGACATTGACATCGCCAGCAGCGACGGGATGAACACAATTGAAAGCGGACTGCTCGGTACGATCCGGGGAATGGATGGCGTGAAACAGGTCTACGGACGCAGGAATATGGCGGATGTGCCGGCGGACACGGGAACGCTGGATCTGGTCTCTTACGATGAGTTTGATCTGGACTGCCTGAAGAAGGACGATGCCTTGAAATGGGGAAGCGATATTACGAAAGTGTACGGTGACAGTCGCTATGTCCTTGCCACCTGGGATCCGGAGAGCACCTGGAAGATCGGAGACAGGATCCGGACCGGAGGGGAAGAACTTGAGATCGCGGGTCTGCTGAAAAATGATCCTTTCAGCAGTGACGGACTCACGGGAGGAAAGATGACACTGATCACTTCAGGGGAGACATTTACCCGCTTGACAGGAGTCAAGGATTATTCACTGGTCATGATACAGATAAATACGGATGCGCAGGAGGAAGACGTTCAGGCGATACGCAGTGCAGTGGGGGAAAACTATGTTTTTCATGACAGGCGGGACCAGAGTACCACAGGGACATATACGGCATTTGTTTTCTGTGTGTATGGTTTTCTTGTGATCATTACTTTGGTAACAGTGCTCAATATCATCAACAGTGTTTCTATGAGCGTATCTGCAAGGATCCGGCAGTACGGAGCCATGCGTGCGGTCGGAATGGAGGAACGGCAGATCAGGAAGATGATCGCTGCTGAGGCATTTACCTATGCCGTACTTGGATGTGCCGCCGGGTGCGCAGCCGGTCTTTTGCTCAGCAAAGCGCTGTATGATACACTGATCACAGCGCATTTTAAATATGCGGTATGGAGCCTTCCGGTCGGTGAGATGGTGATCATACTGGCAGTTGTCGGCTTTGCGGCGGCAGCGGCGGCGTATGCTCCGGCAAAGAGGATGAGGGAAATCTCTGTAACGGAGACCATCAATGAACTGTAACTTACTTTACCGCGGAATATAGATAAAGCTGGGGCTGTGGGAAAATATAAGAGGGACAAAAAGAAAGAGACAGTCCAGTAGAGAATTCAGTTCTTGAAAAGTCTGAATTCTCTACTGGACTGTCTCCTCACTGCACGCCAGGGGGTAAAATTCGGTATTAACTGCCAGATCCTTTTTGCATTATAAAGTAAAAACCGTTATTATATTCCCAGTTTCCATTGTGCCGTCTCTCTCTGGAGTTCTGCCATACGCCGGTAGAGCCCGCCCTGCCTGATCAGAGCTTCTGGTGTACCCTGCTGGGCTACGCGGCCATTCTCCAGTACAACAATATGATCTGCCCCGGCGACAGTACGCATTCGATGAGCGATGACCAGCACCGTTCTGCCCTGAAGCAGATTGGAGAGTGCTTCCTGAACAGCGCTTTCATTTTCTACATCCAGGCTGGCAGTAGCCTCATCCAAAAGAATCACAGGCGCATCCTTCAGCAGGGCGCGGGCGATGGAGATCCGCTGGCGTTCACCACCGGAGAGGGTAGAGCCATTCTCACCGATCATGGTCTGATAGCCTTCTGGGAGCTTTTGGATAAATTCATCACACCGGGCAGCTTTGGCTGCGGCAATGACTTCCTCATCTGAAGCTCCTCGGCGTCCCAGGCGGATATTTTCCATCACAGTATCTCTAAACAGAACTACATCCTGGAATACCATGGAATAGTATTTTAACAGTGTTTCCGGCTCCACAGTAGACACATCCACGCCGCCGAGGGTGACCTTCCCTTTTGTAACGTCCCAAAAACGGGCGGCTAATCTGCAAGCAGTGGACTTTCCGCCTCCGGAAGGACCGATGAGGGCGGTCACTTCCCCCTGCCTGGCGGTAAAGCTTACATCCTCCAGTACACCATCGCCCTCTCGGTAGGCAAAGGACACATGGTCAAATGTGATGTCATAGTTTTCAGGTATAAATTCTTTTGCACCTTCCTGTACCGGCTGTTCCAGGATGGAACGCATCCGTTCGATCTGCAGTTTCGTGCTGAATGTGGCAGCGATATTCTGCAGTACCAGCCCCAGAGGGTCATAAAGCCTTGCGGCGGCAAAGAGGAATCCCAGAAAATACAGGAAAGAGAGTTCTCTCTCTGCAAGAAGCGCCCCGCCGGTCAGGATAGTGGTTGCCAGTCCCAGACGAAGAAGTGCCTGAGCGGAGCAGACGAATACGCCGGTTGCCAGTTCCGAGTGTATGGAGCCTTTCTCCATGACGGCCAGTTTTTCTTCCAGGTTTTTCATGTAGGCATCCTGGCGGCTGCATGCCTTGATATCCCGTACAGTTTCCAGGCCTTCCTGTATGCAGTCAGTTACGGCACGCTTGTTTAAGATGTTCTTTGTCCCGAAGGAATCCTGGATCTTCCGGCTCCCTGCTGTGAGCAGGATCGCCACCGGCACTACCCACAGTACAGCCAGCGCCATCCGCCAGTTGCAGAAGAACATGGCGGCGCCTATCACAAGAGTGGAGAAAATGGACGCGAATAACTGTGGAACATAGTGTGAAAACATCTGATCCAGGCTGGAACAGTCTGCGATCATTGTGGATGTCAGGTCACTCAGATCACGGTTCCCGAAAAAGCTTAACGGTAGCCGGCGCAGAGTCTCTGCCAGGCTCACACGACGGTTGGCGCTTTCCTTATAGGTGGCCAGATACAGCGAAGCGTACTGGAACCAGTGAAGAAGAAACAGCAGGATCAGAACGGCTGCGCCAGAGCCTGTATAAATCCAGAATCCATCCACAGGACTGCCGCCGTTTTCCATGGAATCCAAAAGATGCTTGACTGTAAACAGGACGATCCCAACCGGAAACATCAGGCTGAGATTGCACACAAAGCACCAGATCACAGCTTTCACCAGATCTTTTGCCCCTTTTTCACTGAGTGCGAACAAATGCTGCAATTTTTTTGTCATATCGCTCCCTCCTTTCCAATTTTCCACCGGGCGCTGCGCTGATAATCCTTCCACATGCCAGCGTAAACGCCATGCAGCGCAAGCAGGTTTTCGTGGCTGCCCTGTTCGGCAATCTTCCCATCCTTCAGGACAATGACAATATCTGCGTCCTGTACGGTTGACAGCCTGTGGGCGATCATCAGCACGGTTTTATCCTTCGTCAGTGCCTCAAATGCTTTCTGGATCTGGTGCTCATTTTCCGGGTCGGCAAAAGCGGTAGCCTCATCCAGCACTACGATAGGCGCATCCTTTAAAATGGCACGCGCCAGCGCGATTCGCTGTTGTTCGCCGCCGGACAGATAAACGCCTTTCGTCCCCACTACAGTATCCAGCCCGCGGGGCATTTTTTCCAGGATGTCGCCGCACCGGGCGGCATGGGCAGCAGCCAGCACTTCTGCTCTGGAGGCATCCGGCCTGGCAGCCCGGATATTTTCCAGAAGGCTCTCCTTAAACAGCCGGGTATCCTGAAAGACAAAGGCCACATGCTTCATCAGATCTTCCGTACATATCTCCCTGACATTGATTCCGCCGATTGTAACGCTCCCGCTGTCTGTATCCCAGAAACGGGGGATCAGACTGGCAGCCGTGGTCTTGCCGCCGCCGGACGGTCCTACCAGTGCCACTACCTGGCCAGGGTGGACAGTAAAGGATATATTGTCCAGAGCCGGGCGGTCTGTACCTGGATAGGTAAAGGTCACATGTTCAAAGGAAACAGAGGCGTCTGCCGGGCGCTTCTTCGAGCCGGGGGTTTCCATTGGTTTCTGGCTGAGAATCTCATCCAGACGTCCCACTGCTTCATCTGCTTCCATAACAGCTTCGCTCATGTACATGATCCGGTTGATCATCTGACCGCAGGCAGGAGCAAAGAGAGCATAGAAGATAAAGTTTACCAGTACCGTCCGGACATTCCCGCCGGAGGCAAGCAGCAGTGCCGCAGGAATCAGCAGGGCAAAGGCTCCGTTGATAGAAGTCAGGAAACAGGTCTGCCCGACTCGGCAGCTCATGGCATACTGGCTGGCAAGGTCGCTGTAATCTTTGATGGCGGCGTAAAAAGCCTTGAAGGAGTAAACGGTCTGTTGGAACATCTTTACTACGGGAATACCACGGACATATTCCACCGCCTCGCCGCTCATGCGTTCAATTTCCTTCTGGTACCGGTGGAAAAATCCTGCGTTTTTCCCACCCATCATCAGGCACATGGAAAAGAGGGCAAGGACCATGGTGAGCAGGCACAAAAGCCCCATTTTCCAATCAAAGAGGAACAGCATCACAATGGCAGCGACCGGCGTGATTATGGTCCCTGCTAGGTCAGGAAGCTTGTGAGCCAGCAGATCTTCCGTGAGTCCGGCGTTGTCATCGATGAGTTTCCGCAGCCGTCCTGACTGATTCCCTGTAATGAACCCTAGAGGCAGCTGCAGTACGTGGGCCATGGCAGTATGCCGAATATTTCGGGCAGTGCGGAAGGCTGCAATATGGGTAGACATGAGTGCCGTAAAATACAGGGCAATGCTTCCGACAGCAGTCCATACCGCTGTCCAGCCCCAGCGGGCCAGACCGGCGACTCCCTCAAGAGCGGGCCACACTTCCAGTACGTTTCTTGCTGCCATCCAGACGCATACATAAGGGATCAGCCCAAGCACCGCGGAAAGGGAGGAGAGGATACAGCCCAGCAGGGTAAGGTTTTTGTACCCGCCCGCATAATCTAAGATGCGGGACAGGTTGCTTTGATTTTTGGGTTTCAAAAAGATACCTCCTTTATGCTTTAAATATTTACCATGAAGTTAGAATTAACTAACCGACATGCAAAAAAGATGGGGGCTACTGCCCCATCAATTTCAGCCATCCGGCTGTGTAAAAGTCACGGAGCTGATCTACATAACGCATCGCTTTATCCCTCGACATATCGTGAATGACAATCTCAAAAATTCCGTTGAACATTCCGCTGGCAATGATATGGCACATCTGTTCATCCAGCTCCGGGATGTTTTGCCCGAGACGGCGAAGTACCTCCATATACTTTATCGTATATTCTACTTCCACCTCCACCATGTTGTGGACAAAATGTTCATAACTTGTGCCTTCTGACCTGCACAGAAGCAGTTTGACAGGTTCACGGTGCAGGCAGATGTATTCCACCATCCAATGAATATATTCGCTGGATTCCATCCCCATGTGGGAAGGCTGTTCTGACTCCGGAAGTTCGGCAAAGGAAGTCTGGGCTTCCATATACCTGCCCATGAGGGCGGCGGCGTGTGGTTCTACGATGGCGGAAAACAGCGCTTCCTTACTGGAAAAGTATCCGTAGAACGCCCCGGTTGTCACACCGGCTCTCTTTACGATCTGGCGCAGAGATGCACCAAGAAAACCTTTATCAGAAAATTCTTCCATGGCAGTCTGTAAAATATTTTCCAATGTGGCAGATGATCTTTCTTCCATAATATCCTCCATATAACAGTGTCATATAACAATGTTATTATAGAGCGTAGTATAGAATCTGTCAATAGGAGACTGCGCATTCATCTTGCCCCGATCAGGATGACAACCCGGAATTCTTCCTCTGTATAGGAGATATCCATCATCCCGTCATATTTTCTGACCACCTCCCGGACGGAGGCGATCCCCAGTCCGTGGGAACGGGCGTCTTCTTTATCTGTGAGGAAGGCGTCCTTTTTCTTTCGGACCGCATTTACTTTTGAATTCACGATCTCATAGCTGAAATACCCGTTCTGTGTGCAGCGGGCTTTCAGTGAGAGCCGGCGTTTTGCCGGATCTTTGATCTTTTGGCATGCTTCCACTGCGTTGTCCAGCGTATTGGCGAAGATCGTACAGAGGGAGACCGCGTCGATGCCGAGGACTCTGTCGATATCTACGTGGAAGAAGCAGTCGATGCCGGATTCTTCTGCTGCGTTATATTTTGCATTGAGCACGGCATTTACGATGCTGTCTTTGCAGAAACGGCGTGTCCCGGACTTGATATGCAGGTTCAGGTCCTCAAAATATTCCAGTGCTTTTTCCGTATCTCCCTTTTTCAGGAGCCCTTCCAGCACGGAAAGGTGATTGTTCATATCGTGACGGATCCTGCGGATCTGCTGCTGGTTTTTGTCCAGCTCTTCGTAGTAGCTTTTCTGAAGGCGCAGATTCCTGCGCTCCATATCTGCCAGGATGGTATCAGCCAGGTAAGAGGCAAGGTATATGCTTCCGAAGTTGGTGACGAGACAGGTGAGCATACACGGATAGACGGCGACATCGGAGGGAGGCGTAAAGCAGAGCAGGCTGATGACCGCGGCAAGCGACGCAAGGCAGATGATGATCAGCAGCATCCAGGAACGTCTGTCAAGCACTCCGCCGGCCCTTGCGAGACGTTTCCCCATGAAACGGTAAAAGAGATACCAGAAAATGATCGTAAGGAGACGGGCCAGAGTAGAGAAAAGGCTGTTGAAAAATCCCATATCGTCCGAGAAGAAAAAGAAAACAGCCGCTCCGATACTGTTGTGCAGGAAGTTAAAGGCAGCAATGATCGGATAGAAGAGCATGACAACGCCCAGCTTGACAAACCACTGTCCCTGGAAAAGGAGAAGGACTGCGGCAAAAAACAGTGACAGAGTCCCGAAGATATTTACAGGGTCACCCGAATACATTCTTATGCTGCTGACGATGATCAGGAGAAACCATGCCAGAAACCTGGCGGGGCGGTGATCCAGGGACCGGATGATGCAGCAGACGGACCGGTAGAAGAAATGCCCCTGTATAAAATCAAAAATAACTCCGATAAGATTGATCAGTGTTTCCATGTCTTTTGTCTCCTCAAAATTTTCTGCCGGGCTAATTGTCCAGCAATGTACGGGCAAAGGCTGCGGCAAGCTGCTGACGGCAAGCCCGGCTTACGGGAAGTTCTTCCCCTCCGCAGACGCAGGATGCGGGACCAAGATCTGTGATCTGCATCAGGTTCGCCAGATAGCGGTTGTGGATGCGGATGAAATGATCCGGCAGGTCATTTTCTATATCGGAAAGCTTTCCGTAGAATTCCTCTGTACCGTTTATCATTACGGCGGATATTTTCTTCCGGTCGCTCTTAAAATAAAGGATGTTTTTCAGAGGGATCTTCAGGCTCCGGTTTTTCTGTTCGATGAGAAAATACCGGTCAGCCAGACGTTCTGTCTCGTCCAGCGCCATGCGCAGGACTTCCCGGATCTTTTCCTCGCGGTAAGGCTTCAGGATATAGTGGAAGGCCCGGACCTCATACCCCTGGAAAACGTAGTCCGGATAGGCGGTCACGAAGATGATCACGGTTCTGGTGCATTTCTCCCGGAGCTTATGCGCGGTTTCCATCCCGCTTAAGCCCGGCATCTCGATATCGAGAAAGAGGATGTCCGGCTCGGAGGAGCCCAGGGAACCGAGAAGGTCTTCCCCGGATCCGGATTCATTGATCTCGTAGGAGATACCCGAAAGCTGCAGTTCCGTCTCAACAGTGGTGCGCAGGGATTTTCTCAGTTTTTTTTCATCATCGCAGATACAGATCAGCATGGCAGGTCACTCCTTAAAAATATCCGGATTCAAAAGTGCCTTTGTGTATTGTCTCACGCAGGGCGGAACAGGGCACCGACGGGAATTATTATAGCTGATTTGTAAATGAAATACCAGACTTTCCAAAATCAGTTCCAAACTTACCCTTCTGAGAAATGTTCTGCTTCCGCGGCATTTTTTATAATAGATACAGAAAATGCAGCAGAGGAGGACACGTCATGTTAAAAGTTGAAGATCTCAGCAAATCATACCGGACCGGAGACCATGTATATCCGGTATTAAAAAATCTGTCGTTTCAGGTGGAGAAAGGAGAGTTCGTGGCGGTCATGGGTCCCAGCGGCTCCGGGAAGACCACGCTTTTGAACTGCATCTCCTGTTTTATCCCTCACGATTCCGGAAAGATATTCTTAAACGGGAAAGACCTGTCCGGATTGGACGAGACGGGGCTTGCAAAAGTGAGAAATCAGAATCTCGGATTCGTTTTTCAGGATTTTATGCTCCTTGACGGACTGACCGTCTTTGAAAATATCTGCCTGCCCCAGGTGATCGCATCCAGGCCGGTCCCACAGATGGAGGCGAAGGCGGCCAGATTCTGCGAGGCGTTCGGGATCGAGAAGATCCGGGACAAATATCCGGCGGAGATCTCGGGAGGAGAGAAGCAGCGCACGGCGGTGGCGCGGGCGCTTATGAACTCCCCTTATATCCTGCTTGCCGACGAGCCCACCGGAAACCTGGACAGCCGTTCCTGCCGGGCAGTGATCGACGCTTTTCTTCAGGCGAAAGAAGAGATGGACGCCACAGTGTTCATGGTGACCCACGACAGCTTTGCGGCATCGTTCTGCGACCGGGTCATCGTCTTAAGAGACGGAACGATCTATACCGAACTGACAAGGAAAGGGACCAGGAGAGAGTTCATGGATGAACTTCTGGAGGTGCTCCGGGAACTGGGAGGTGCGGGCGATGACGAAGAGTAAACTGTTTGACAAGCTTCGGGAGAAGAACAGGGGACAGTACCGGATGCTCGCTTTCTGTATCTTTCTCTCGGTCCTTCTGATCGGGGCGTTTGCCATGATGTATTTCGGCCCTACAGTCCAGGAGTTCCTTCCGGAGGGCGGGGACACCCGGAAGATGGCGACGCTGCTCATGGCGGCGACTGCGGCGGGATGTTCCATCTTTACTCTCTATGCGTCCATGCTGTTCTTCCGCTATAAGAGCCGGGAGTACGGCATCTTTCTGGCGCTGGGAGAGCAGAAAAGAAATCTGAACCGGCTGCTCTTTCGGGAACTTGCCGGGGTTACAGCATACGCTTCCCTTGCAGGGCTTGCGGCGGCAGTCCCGGCGTCCTGGCTGATCTGGAAGCTGTTCGAATCGTTTCTGGTCTCCACGGATGAAATGGTGTACCGGTTTGGCTTTGGCGGAGTTGTGGTGGGAGCGGGCTTCGCAGTTCTCCTTGCCCTGCTCCTGGGGATCGCCGGATACCGCTTTGTCCGGCGGACGGATATCATGAAGATCTTAAGGACGCAGCATCAGCCGGAGATGGTGAAAAAGATCCCTTCCTGGACTCTGCCGGCAGGGATCGTGATGATCCCTCTGGGGATACTGCTTGCGCTGGGGATCCCGCAGATGAGTGTCTATCTTCTGGGGAGGAGCGCGCCTTCTGTGACAAATCTGTTCTATGTCTTTGCGGTGGCAGGGATCTATCTGGTGCTCCTGAACATCGTGGGAGGGAGCCGGGCAGACCGGAACAGGAGGAGATTTTATAAAAACATGGTCTCTGTGAGCCTGATGAGATTCTCGGCAAGATCTGCGACGAGGAACATGTGCGTGATCGTCCTGCTTCTGTTTGCCTGTCTGTTCGCCTGTTCCTTCGGACTGACTTACCTTGACTCGGGCAGTCTGGGAAGCATGGAGAACACGAAAGGATTTGCCATGCATTATCCAGCCGGGGAGAATACGCTCACAAAAGAGGACATCTTTGATACGGCGGAGGGATATGATGTGCAGATCCGGGATTATGCAGAAGGATACGGGGCGGATCTGGTGATCTCCCATAATACGACGGATTATACAGAGGATGGGCAGTATGTGTCTGTAGACCGGGATCATGCGAAGACTTCGCTTTTCCTCTCGGAGGAAATGTATGAGACGCTTACCGGGAGAACAGCAGAAGTGGAACCCGGCACGTACAGAACGGTGATCACACCGGAGTATCAGGAGAACATCTGGGAGCATGTGGACGGTCTGTACCGCGCGGCGAACCCGGACACCGGGACAGCGAAGGAGCTTTCCTTTGCCGGGACGCTGGAGGACGGCAACCTGCCGAGGATGTCAGACCCTTATGTCTACGTGATCGATAACGAAGATTACGCAGAGCTGACCGAAGGGATCAGCGGAACCTGGAGCGAGCATCTTGTCCTGTTCGACGTGGAGGACCTGGAAGGCTCGTATCCGTTCGCAAAAGCATTGTATGCGATGTATATCGAGGGGGCTTCCGAGGACACGTTTGTCATGTCCCTGTATGACAGGTGGGAGGAAAAGAAAGCCCAGGAAGCGGGGCAGGAGTACGATTATTCCGGACGTCTGGATGTGAGTACGGAAAATACCCAGCTGATCAATGAGTGGAAATACGTGCCGGATTTCCGGATCGTATCCAGTCAGGATATCCTCCAGAGCATCAGCGTGTATGTCATGCTCTGCCTGTATATCTTTATCATCACTCTTGCAACGGCAGCGGTCATGACCTATGTGAGAGGGATCTCCGTGGCGGCTGACAACCGGGAGGTGTTCGAAAGCCTTCAGAAGCTGGGGGCGGACTGCAGATACCAGAGAGGGGTGCTGAACAGCCAGCTTTCGAAGATATTTACTTATCCGGGGATCCTGGGATGCGCTGTCGGGATGCTGTTTGTGGTGTTCCAGAACTGGATCAATGACAGGAGGTATACTTTTTCAGAGATAAAAAATATCGGGATACTCTCCGTGGTCTGTGTTCTGGTCCTGCTGTTTTTCTATGTGATCTACCGGTCGGCAAAAAGCAGGGCTGAAGGGATGCTGGGGATTAAAACACGGGAAAAGGATGCTGACAAACGGAACTCCATCAGGTATACTTAAGTGTAGTGTTATAAGACATATATTATTTATTTAAGGAGGAGCGGCGAATGTTCAGGATTAAAAATTTTACTGACAATGACGATGTGAAAGTGATCGATTCGATGGGTGCTTTTACCGTGATCGAATATCAGAAGGATCTGAGCGTCATGCCTGAAAATGCGGCGGTAGCATATTATGAAAGCAAGATGAATGTGCGCAGAAGACAGGTGGTATGTGATGTGTCAAAATCCAGCATCACGCTGCAGGCAGGTGCTATGCAGTGGATGGCGGGAAATGTGAACGCTACAACCGGAGTCAAAGGGGTGGGCGATTTCTTTGGAAAAGCAGTCCGTGGGTCTGTGACCGGAGAGTCAGCGATCAAGCCGGAGTATAAAGGTGATGGTATACTCGTACTGGAACCGACTTACAAACACATCCTTCTGGTCGATCTGAATGACTGGAACGGATCCATCGTACTTGACGACGGCCTTTTCCTTGCCTGCGAGGCATCCCTCAAACATAAGGCGGTCATGCGGTCAAATTTTTCTTCGGCAGCGGCAGGAAATGAAGGTCTGTTTAATCTTGGGATTCAGGGGAAAGGGATTGTCTGCTTGGAATCTGCATGCCCGAAAGAAGAACTGGTTGAGATCGAACTTGAAAATGATGTACTGAAGGTGGACGGAAGTTTTGCTGTCGCATGGAGCGGGAGCCTTGATTTTACGGTGGAGAGATCCGGGAAAAGCCTGATCGGTTCCGCGGCGTCGGGCGAAGGTCTTGTAAATGTTTACAGGGGAACCGGGAGAGTCCTTCTGGCTCCGGTGCAGTGACGGCTATGGAGAGATTGGAAGCGTTTGAGGAGATGCTCAGAAATATCCAGAAAGAATACGACAGCATTCAGAGACAGATGGATGACCTGAAAGAGAAAGGAAAGACAAGATCAGCTACATACCGGCAGCTCATGGGGCGGAAGATGACTTACCAGAGCATGATCAGTATGTATGAAGTGTACGGGCTTCTGTGACAGCGGTGAGAAGAAGTGCATTAAGGAGGTACAGTAGATGATAAAGCTTCTTGCAGTTGACATGGACGGTACCTGTTTGGATGGGAGGAGCCGGATCACGGATGGCACGATAAGAGCTCTCCGGGACGCGGCGGAAGCGGGGATCACTGTCGTCCCTGCGACCGGGCGCAGCATGGCGTGCATCCCCCACAGGCTGGCGGCAGGAACGCTGAGAAAAAATATAGCAGGCTACAGAAAAGCAGCTGAAGACATCCGTGAGAATAAGGGACTGTTCCGCTATGTGATCACATCCAACGGAGCCCAGGTGACGGATATCCGGGAGAAGAGGGAAATCTTTCAGGAGATGATCCCGAGGGATTCTGCGCTGGCTCTCCTTGAGGCATGCCGCGGGATCCGGCTGGGAGTCACGTCGCATATTGACCACGAGTATCTGCTCCAGGGCAGGATCCTTGTCCTTCTGGGACATCTTGTCTATGGAAAGGATGCGGGGGCTGTGCGCTGGGTGCGGGACATGTCGGAGACAGTGAGGACAAGCAGGCATGAGGTGGAGGAACTTCAGTTCTATTTCATGTCTCCGTCGGCAAGAGAGCGTGTGCAGGAGATGCTTGCCGGGTTCCCGGAACTGTCGGCTGCCTACACCGGGATGTATGTGGAAGTATTCTCGGCGGGAGCCTCCAAGGGAAATGCGCTTCAGGCTCTGTCAGGATACCTGGGGATAGAGAAAGAGGAAGTCGCCTGTATCGGGGACGGGGAGAATGACCTGTCCATGTTCCGGGCTGCGGGGCTGAGGATCGCCATGGGAAATGCTGTGCCGGAGCTGAAAAAAGAGGCGGATGCCGTGACCGGGACGAATGACCGGGACGGCGTGGCGGAAGCGGTGAGGAGATATATCCTGTAACTGGAACGTGGCAGCGCGACGAGTGCGTATCGGGCGGCAGTTCGGTGTGATCTGTAACTGTAGAAGTGGTATGTTTGTGGAAAATTCCTGATTTGTATTGTTTTACAGCGCCTTCTTCTGTATAATATAGACAACGTTTTACAGTAAGAAAAAACAGGAGCATCAGGAGGTAAGGCGATGAGGTATTTGGTTGGAATTGACAATGGCGGTACGTTTTCAAAGGCGGCGGTCTTTGATGAGGACGGGAAGCAGATCTCAGTGGCGAGCGTGCCGACAGTGACACTCACACCGAAGTCCGGCTATACAGAGCGGGATATGAATGAACTGTGGGAGGTCAATGCGCAGGCAGTCCGTGAGGCGGTCCGGAAGAGCGGAATCGATCCAAACGAGATCGCGGGAGTTTCTTTTTCCGGACACGGGAAAGGGCTGTACATGGTAGGATATGATGGAAAACCGTCATACAACGGTATCATTTCCACAGATGCCCGTGCGTGGGAGTATGTGGAAAAGTGGGCACAGGACGGGACGAAAGAGAAAGTCTATGAAAAGACATTTCAGGATATCCTTGCCTGCCAGCCGGTCAGCATCCTCGCGTGGCTGAGGGACAATGACCCGGAGGTGCTGAAGAGGACTCAGTATATTTTTGCAGTGAAGGACTATATCCGTTTCATGCTCACCGGAGAGGCTTATGCAGAGTATACAGATTTTTCAGGAGCGAATTTTGTGAACCTGACGACAAAGTCATACGACAGAGAACTGATGGAACTTTTCGGACTGGGAGAAGTGTATGACAAGCTGCCGCCTCTTAAGTATTCTTCTGATATCTGCGGATATGTCACAGAGGAGGCTGCGGAGAAGACTACGCTGCCGGCGGGGATCCCGGTGGCTGCGGGAATGTTTGATGTGAATGCATGCGGGATCGCATCCGGTCTGTCTGATGAGAACGAGATGTGCATGATTGCGGGGACGTGGAGCATCAATGAATTTATCCGGAAGACACCGGTCACCAACGGGACAGTGGCGCTCAATTCCATGTTCTGTATTCCCGGGTATTTTCTCGTGGAGGAATCCAGTCCAACGTCAGCCGGCAATATGGAGTGGTTTATCCGCAACCTGATGTCTTATGAGAAAGCGGAGGCAAAGGCAGCAGGGGGATCGGTGTACGATATCACGAATAAATGGGTGGAGGAGATCGAGCCTCAGGACAGCGATATCATCTTCCTTCCGTTCCTGAACGGATCCAACGAAGATGCACTGGCGAAGGGAACCTTTGTGGGACTGACCGCATTCCATAACAAGCATCACATGCTGAGAGCAGTCTATGAGGGAATCGTGTTCTCACATTATACTCATGTAAGGAAACTTTTGAAAAACAGAGAGATACCGTCTTCCGTGAGACTCTCCGGCGGCGCGGCGAATTCAGATGTCTGGGTCCAGATCTTTGCGGATGTACTCCAGATCCCCATCGATGTGATCGAGGACAAGGAACTGGGAGCCCAGGGTGCAGCCATGGCGGCAGGAATCGCGGCGGGGATCTATCCTGATTATACAAGCGCGATCCAGAGGACTGTGACGATCACGAAGACCGTACAGCCGCGGAAGGAATATGCGGAGATCTACCAGGAAAAGTACCAGAGATACAGAGCAGTGATCGACGGACTTTCATCTGCCTGGAAATATTTTAAGAATTAGGAAATGCTGAACAAGCAGGTTCTGCTTCAGGGGTGAAAAAGCGCGGCGCAGTGAAAGCGGGGACTTCACTGCGCCGTTTTCTTTTTACAGATCTGAAAGCGTCTGTTTAAAGGATAGATCTTACGTGTTCGATCTCTTCCTGTGTCGCCTTTGCCGCCGGCACGTAATAGCTTCTCTCGCGCGCCGCGTCATACAGCTTTTCCTGGGACATCTCGCACTGATTGCGGATCTGTTTCAGGCACTGTTTGAGTTCTTTGTCCTCTGTCTGTGCGATCATGTCTCCGAACATTTTCAGTTCTCCGTTCACACCGACGAGAGCGTCGGCTACCATTGCTTTTTCTTCCATGATATCGTTACCTCCTACAGAAATTTCATGAGTTCCTGTTTATTTTTCATCGCGGAATCCGCCGCGTCCTGGAACAGCTTTTTGATCTCCGGATCCTGTACCTGGGAAGCGTACTCCGTCATTTTGCAGTGGGTGGTGTTGTAGCCGCCGATCAGATGGCGCAGGTTCTGCAGATCGAGAATGGATATTTCTGACATGTCTGATTTCCTCCTTTAAAACAAATAATGATTGAAACAAGGTTCAGTCGTTATTATGTCCGGGATCGCTGTTCTTTATGAGCGAATGGGATATAAATTCATGAAAAAGAGAGCGCATCTCCGGCGAAGTACGGTACATGCATTCCGGGTGCCACTGAACGCCCAGGGCAAAAGGATGTCCGGAGAGCTCGATGGCTTCGATGGTGCCGTCCTGCGCCCGGGCGCTGACCAGCATGTCTTTTCCCGGCGCATTGACTGACTGGTGATGGAAGCTGTTTACATAGAGTGTGGAGCCGATGTACTGCCGCAGCCTGCTGCTCCGCTCCGTGCGGATCCGGTGGCTGATATCGCTTCTTGCCGAAGAATTCTGCATATGGTTTAAGATATTTCCGCCGGGTATCATCTTCATATCCTGCCAGACGCTCCCTCCGCATGCGACGCTTAAGATCTGCATGCCGCGGCAGATGGCAAATACGGGTTTGCCGGTCTGCAGGATCTTTTTCATGAGCCGGATCTGAAACAGGTCCACAGTGATGCATGTCTTTCCGCTGCAGTCTTTCGGTTCCTCGCCGAAGAGGAGGGGCGTGATGTCTTCGCCTCCGCAGAAGAGGAAGCCGTCGCACAGTTCCGTGTACTGCTCCAGAACGCGGTCGCTGCGGACCAGCGGGAGTATGATGGGCAGACCTTTTGAATAGCGGACTGCCTGGATGTAAGGATTGGTGACAAACTGGCGGTTTCCGGTGAAACCGCAGACAACGATTCCGATGGTTGGCTCCATAAATATCTCCTCTTTCAATATACGATGATTATTCTGGGAACAAGATTCTAATAGCTGTCCTTCTGACGTATCATAGACTATGTAAGAAATTGGTAAATTATGCATATGGGCGGCGGTGCGTGAACTGTATCAAAGGGAGAAATCCGATTGTGGGATCGGCATCTGTAAGGTATACTGGGTATAAACAGATAAATAAAAATGCGAAAGGAGGAAGCAGGTATGGCAAAGTACAGATGCAGTGTGTGCGGGTATATTTTTGATGAAGAGCAGGAGAAAAAGAACTTTTCCGAACTGAAGGAGTGCCCGGTCTGTCATCAGCCGGCGGATAAGTTTTATTTCTATGAGGAGGAAAAGACTGCGGCTGTGCCGGAAAAGAAAGAACTGAAGCTGGATTATCCGAAGGAATTTGTCCGGCAGGATGAGTCCTGCAGATACATGAAAGAGATACACGAGATGGCGGTGACCGGAACGAGTATTTCCGCGGCGATGGGAACGGAGATCCCAATGCCGGGCTGGGATGATATCCTGATCCTGGGGGCTCAGCTCGATCCCATGCCGCTTGATGAGGATGCGCCGGTAGACACCAGGACCGTGATCGGAAGTCATGCGGCAAAACCGCTGATCCTGGATAACCCGGTCTATATCTCACATATGTCTTTTGGCGCTCTTTCCCGGGAGGCAAAGATCTCCCTGGCAAAAGGATCTGCGATGGCGCATACGGCGATGTGTTCCGGAGAGGGAGGGATCCTTCCGGAAGAGATGGAGGCGGCGGAGAAGTACATATTTGAGTATGTAGGAAATCTCTACAGCGTAACGCCGGAGAATTTAAGAAATGCGGACGCCATAGAGATCAAGATCGGTCAGGGGACAAAGCCCGGGATGGGAGGTCATCTGCCCGGCGAGAAAGTGACGGAGGAGATCAGCCGGATCCGTAACAAGCCTATGGGAAAAGATGTGATCGCGCCTTCCAGATTCCCGGGGATCGAGACAAAGGAGGACCTGAAGAACCTGATCACTCAGCTTCGGTATGCTTCGGAAGGACGCCCGGTCGGCGTGAAGATCGCGGCGGGAAGGATCGAGAGAGACCTGGCGTTCTGTGTGTATGCAGAACCGGACTTTATCACCATCGACGGGCGAGGCGGAGCCACGGGATCCTCACCAAAGCTTCTGCGGGATTCTGCCAGTGTGCCGACCGTCTATGCACTGTACCGTGCCAGAAAATATCTGGACAGCATAGGATCGGACATCAGCCTGATCGTCACAGGCGGCCTCCGTGTTTCCTCTGACTTTGCAAAGGCGATCGCAATGGGAGCGGATGCGGTGGCAGTTGCGTCTTCCGCATTGATCGCTATGGCATGCCAGCAGTATAAGATCTGTGGAACAGGAATGTGCCCCATGGGGATAGCGACCCAGGATGAGGACTTAAGAGAACGTCTTCACGAGGATGCCGCTGCGGCGAGAGTGGCAAACTTCCTCAATGTATCGCTGGAGGAACTGAAGATGTTTGCGCGCATCACAGGACATAAAGATCTGCATGATCTGTCCGTGGAGGATCTGTGTACGGTCAGCCGGGAGATCAGTGAGTTTACGAATATCCCGCATGCATGATAGGAGGGATGGGATGCATTGGATCGACATGCATTGTGACACTTTAAGCGAGATCTGGAAGGGAAACGCACGGTCTTTGAAAAAGAACGGGCTGTGCGTGGATCTTGACAGGCTGCGTCAGAACGGGGCGGAAGCTCAGTTTTTTGCCTGCTTTGTAAACGCCCGGGATCACGCCGGGGAAGCGGACCGCCCGGAGAAAGGAGCAGACCCTTCGGAGACCGGGCGGGGTGAGCGCATTTTGCCCGGAAGGGAAGTGTGGGATCTGGCTTACAGGGATGTTCTGGAGATGGTGAGGCTGGCATCTTCTGCGGAGGATGAGCAGTTTTGCATTCTCAGGGATCTTCAGGAATCAGATCACGGCATTCAGCAGAAGAAGTCACCCGGTCCGGCAGAGGGGCTCTGCACAGGAGGGATTTTGACTGTGGAGGAAGGGGGAGTCCTGAATGGGCAGATCGAACGCCTGGAGGAACTGTACAGGAAGAAGGTCCGGCTGATCACTCTGACCTGGAACTACGAAAACTGTATCGGAAGCCCCAACAGCCGGGATCCTGATGTGATGGCGCGGGGTCTGAAGCCGTTCGGGATGGAAGTGGTGGAGCGGATGAACGAACTGGGGATGATCATCGACGTATCCCATCTCTCGGACGGAGGATTCTGGGACTGTATCCGCCACAGCCGTGCTCCGATCGTGGCGTCTCATTCCAACGCCAGGAGCCTGTGTACCCATCCCCGGAACCTTTCGGATGAGATGCTGCGTGCACTGGGGGAAAAGGGCGGGATCGCCGGAGTCAATTTCTATTCGGCATTTCTGAAAGAGCCTTCGGGGAAAGGAGGAACTTCGCGTGCGGGCATGGATGATATCGTCCGGCATATCCGCCGGATGACGGATCAGGCGGGCGAAGAGGCTGTAGCACTGGGAACAGACTTTGATGGATTTGAGAGAGAGGCGCTTCCGGAGGGGATCAGCGGAGTACAGCATATGGAACGGTTGTGGGATGCACTGAGGCGTGCGGGCATCACTTCCGGACAGATCGAGAAGATCGCCTCAGGCAATGTGAAAAGAGTGATGCGGGAAGTATGGAATGCGCGCAGAGCATATAAGTAACAGAGTGCGGTCTGAAAAAAGAAATATTTCATTTTTGCCACTGATATGCTAAACTGTGAAATGGTATCATCACACCGGGCGCAAGAGGGCTCGCGCCCGGCGGTGTATGATACAGGCAGAGAGTGACAGAAAGAGGAGGACAAGAAATGGAAAACAAAAGAATCATACAGGTGGAGGAGAAAGTACCTTTTAAACTGCTCGTCCCCTTAAGTATCCAGCACATGTTCGCCATGTTCGGCGCATCTGTGCTGGTTCCCTTTGTGTTCGGGATCAATCCGGCAGTCGTGCTGTTCATGAACGGCGTGGGAACCCTGCTGTTCATCCTGATCACGAAGGGCAGGGCGCCTGCATACCTGGGATCCAGCTTTGCGTTTCTGGCGCCGGCAGGGATCGTGATCTCAAAGTGGGGGTACAGTTATGCTCTGGGCGGATTTGTGGCGGTTGGATTCCTGGGATGCATCCTGGCGCTGATCATCTATAAATTCGGTTCGGACTGGATCGACGTGGTGCTGCCGCCTGCGGCGATGGGACCGGTGGTGGCGCTCATCGGACTGGAACTTGCAGGGACAGCGGCTTCCAACGCAGGGCTGGCAGATGAAGTGATCGATCCGAAGAATGTGATCGTATTTCTGGTGACGCTCCTGACTGCGGTGATCGGGTCGGTAGTATTCCGGGGATTTCTGTCGGTCATCCCGATCCTGATCGCGATCATCGCGGGATACATTGCGGCGCTCGCGTGCGGGATTGTGGATTTCTCAGAGGTGGCGGCAGCTTCCTTCTTTGCGATCCCCAATTTCTCCGCACCGAAGTTTAAATGGGAGGCGATAGTGATCATCCTTCCGGTCCTGCTTGTGATCGCATCGGAGCATATCGGTCATCAGATCGTGACGAGCAAGATCGTAGGACGGGACCTGTTAAAGGATCCGGGTCTGCACCGCTCCCTGTTCGCGGATAACTTCTCGACCATGATCTCCGGACTGATCGGCTCCGTGCCGACCACCACATACGGTGAGAACATCGGTGTTATGGCGATGACGAAAGTTTACAGTGTGTATGTGATCGGAGGTGCTGCGGTGCTTTCCATCATCTGTTCCTTTATCGGAAAGATGACGACATTGATCAATACCATACCAGGTCCGGTCATCGGCGGGATCTCCTTCCTGCTTTACGGTATGATCGGTACATCGGGAATCCGCATCCTTGTGGAATCCCAGGTGGATTACGGAAAGTCCCGCAATATGGCGATGACCTCCGTGATCTTCGTGACAGGACTTTCAGGCATCACTGTTCAGTTTGGAAGCATCCAGCTTACCGGAATGGTGCTGGCATGTGTGGTAGGAATGCTCATGGGACTGATGTTCTTTGTGTTTGATAAACTGAAACTGACGAACGACCGGGAAGAAGAGTGAGAATATCCTGAAAACTTTACCCAGCAGGTGTCGTGTACTTTTGTAAAAGTACGCGGCACCTGTTATTTAATGGAACGCTTTCTTCTAACTATCGAAAATCTTAAGAAATTGTTTAAAAATTCCGTCTATGATCCCCTATATAATAACTTCCATGACGAAGGAGGCGTTACACAATGCCAGAGGATATGAGGCGAAGGCGTCCGGGAAAGAGACGCCTGAATAAAAGGGGCAGGAGGAAGCGTCGGCTGCAAAGGATCATCCGGTCTGCAGTAATGTTCATCCCGATTTTTGCAGCACTGCTTTTTTTGAAAAACTTTATCGGGGAGAATTTTGTATTGACCGACTCCGGGATTCAGAAAGATTCCGGTTCTTATCAGGTCCAGAACACGGCGGCCCTGCAGAGCATCTCTGACGGGGAGGTCAGGGCAAAGCTGACAGAGTTGGCTCAGTCAAACAAGACTGTGCGCCAGGTGCTCGAGCAGGCAGATCAGTATCCGGCAGATCTGCTGGAACTGCTGTCCAATAATGAGGAGACGGCAGACTTTGTGCTGGGCTATACAGAGAAAAAGGACCAGGCTCCGGCAGAAGACATCGGAGAGGTCACGTCCGGGGAGATTCCGCTCCTTCTGCAGTGGGACGAGCGGTGGGGATATGCGCAGTACGGGGATAACATGATCGCGATCAATGGCTGCGGGCCAACAGTAGTCGCAATGGTGGCAGCAGGGCTGACAGGAGATAACAGCATCACTCCGTATAAAGTGGCGCAGTATGCCGAGGAACAGGGATATTATACGGGAGAATCAGGAACGAGCTGGGAGCTGATGACCCAGGGCGCGGTTCATTTTGGCGTGCAGGGACAGGAACTGGGATTAAGTGAGGGCGAGATCCTCTCAGAACTGGAGAGCGGTCATCCCGTGATATGCAGCATGCGGCCCGGAGATTTTACGACGACGGGACATTTTATCGTGCTGACCGGCGTAGAGGACGGGAAGATCCGGGTCAATGATCCCAACAGCCGGAAGCGAAGTGAGACCCTGTGGGACTATGATACACTGGAATATCAGATCAACAATCTGTGGGCGTTTTCCCTGGTTTAAGCCTGGAAAATGCGGGGCAGATATCATGCAGTTGAGCGGCGGTTAATTTCCGCCGCTCATCTTTTGAAGAACACTCCGTTGTGGCTGACAGCAGTTCCCTGCTATAATCTTATTCAAGAAGAGATGCGGAAGGCTGGATGAAAGCTTTTCAACCCGGGAGATCCAAACTGCCATTCCGCAGAGAAAGGAGCAGAAACGATGCCGATCCATACAGTGATACGAGAAAAGAGGAAAGCGCTGGAGCTTACACAGGAGCAGGTGGCGGAACGGCTGGGGGTGTCCGCCTCGGCAGTGAATAAATGGGAGAGGGGAAACACCTGTCCCGACATTATGATCCTCCCCGCTCTTGCCCGTCTTCTGGAGACAGATGTGAACACCCTGCTGTGCTTTAAAGAGGAACTGACCGACCAGGAGATCACAAGGGTGTGCGAAGAGGTGGTAAAGGAAATACAGGACAGCGGGTTTGGGGCAGGATTTTGTCTGGCTGAGAAGCGGATCCGGGAATATCCGAACTGCATGAAGCTGATGTACAGCCTGAACGTGACACTGGAGGGCTCGTTTATTCTGGAGCAGGCGGATCTTTCCGGGGAAGAACATGAGAGATACCAGGAAAAAATATTAGCACGCTATGAATTTGTGGCAGAGAATGCAAAGGATGAACAGATCAGGGGCAGCGCGGCGTATCTGCTTGCAGGTAAGTATATCGGGCAGGGCAGATATGAACGCGCGGAGGAACTTCTGGAACTGATGCCGGAGCGCAGTGCAGATAAGCGGATCATGAAATCCGGAATACTGGCGGCACAGGGAAAGAGAGACGAGGCAGCGAGGATACTGGAGGGAAAGATCCTGGGAGATATCAATGAAGTCCATATGACTCTTCTGAAACTTCTGGATATCGTCATGGACGAAGGAGCGGAGGAGGACGCACAGAAGATCGCGGAGATCGGACAGAAGACCGCAGAACTCTATGAGATGTGGGGCTATAATTCCATCCTGATCCCTATGGAACTTGCCGTCAAAAAGCAGGATGTCCGGGAGAGCGTAAGGTATATCCGTGAGATGCTGACTATGGCAAAAGCTCCCTGGAAAATACCGGACTCCCCGCTTTACCGTCATATAGACAGAAACAACAGAACAGAGGAGCTGGGCGCTGCAGAGACGAGAGAGTGGCAGGATGCAAAAGAACAGTTCGGCATAAGGGTCCGTCCTGTCCTGAAAAAAGAACTGCAGACCAGTCCCAGGTATGATTTCCTGCGGAAGGATGAAGAATTTCTTGAGCTGATCTCTGAGTGAATACTGCGATCGTCTGTTTAAGATCCGCAGATCATCATAAAGGACAAAAAATAAGAGGAAACAGCGAACGATAAGGCTGTTTCCTCTTAAATACTGCATCAATACTGTTTCAGATTGATAGAAAAGTATCCTTTATTTCTGGTTCTCTTTTGAGAGTTCCTGCATCTTCATGGCGCGCACTTTCAGCGGCAGTCCGAACAGATTGATGAATCCGTCCGCATCGTGGTGGTCGTACAGGTCGCCTGTGGTGAAGCTTGCCAGGGATTCGTTGTACAGGGAGTACGGGGATGTCTCGCCCGCCTTTGTGATATTGCCTTTATACAGCTTGAACTTTACTTCGCCGGTGACATACTGCTGGGTCACGTCAACGAATGCACGGAGCGCGTCGCACAGAGGTGTGAACCATTTTCCTTCATATACCACCTGTGCCAGCTTGTTTCCGATCTCTTTCTTGACTTCGTATGTAGCACGGTCAAGGCAGAGCTCTTCCAGCTGCTCGTGAGCCGCCATGAGGATGGTCCCGCCCGGTGTCTCATAAACGCCACGGGATTTCATCCCGACGACACGGTTCTCCACGATGTCGATGATCCCGATGCCGTGCTTGCCGCCCAGGGCGTTCAGCTCTGTGATGATCTCGGATACTTTCATCTCTTTCCCGTTCAGGGATTTCGGGATACCCTCCTCAAATGTCATAGTCACATACTCCGGTTTGTCCGGCGCCTTCTCCGGCGGAACTGTGAGCACGAGCAGGTCGTCGTAGTTTGGCTCTACAGACGGATCTTCCAGTTCCAGTCCTTCGTGGCTGATGTGCCAGAGGTTCCGGTCACGGCTGTAGCTGTGCTTTGTGTCAAAGGGAAGGTCGATGCCGTGCTTGCGGCAGTATTCGATCTCATCCTCACGGGACTGCATGGTCCAGAGATCGGTCATACGCCAGGGAGCGATGATCTTGATATCCGGAGCCAGAGCGCGGATGCTCAGTTCAAAACGGATCTGGTCGTTTCCTTTTCCGGTTGCGCCGTGGCAGATGGCGACAGCCCCTTCTTTCCGGGCGATCTCCACCAGTTTCTTTGAGATGGCGGGACGTGCCATGGATGTTCCGAGAAGGTATTTGTTCTCGTATACAGCTCCGGCTTTTACACAGGGCATGATAAAATCGTCGCAGAATTCATCAACGATATTTTCAATGTATAATTTGGAAGCTCCGGAAAGTTTTGCCCTTTCTTCGAGACCGTCCAGCTCTTCGCCCTGTCCGCAGTCAACGCAGCAGCAGATGACTTCATAACCGAATGTTTCCTTCAGCCACGGAATGACCGCTGTCGTATCAAGTCCGCCTGAATATGCTAAAACAACTTTTTCTTTACTCATGGTAAATGCCTCCTGAAATGTATTTTTATCCGCGTTCCGGATCCAATGCAGAACCGGAATCTTTTCTGTTGATGTACCGCTCCTGTGAGCTAAAACATACTATACACCACATTTTATAATTATGCAAGAGTAAATTTATAAAAATTATATTTATGCATAAACTTGCTATAAATTGCATAAAAAGTGAATAAAAATACAGTAAAAGAGCAGGGGAGACCAGATGAGGGACGGAGAAGAGAAAAAAGAGGAGGAAAAAGGTAACGTGAAGTTCTGCTTCCACATGGAAAAGAATGGGTATATAATATGTGCACAGAATACAGGACAGCGGAACAGATCCCGTGAGTCTGAACTATAAGGTGAAAAAATGTGCGGAAGATATTACATAAGCAGCGGACTGCTCCGTAGGATCGATGCAGATCTGCCGGTCCGGTCATGTTGGGAGAATGAAGAAGCGCGGAAAAGAGATGTCCGTCCGTCTGAGACGGCACCCGTCCTGATCGCCGCTGCCGGAGGAAGAGAGAAAAATGGAGCAGAGAAAAAACATCTGCAGGTGGAGTGGATGCGATGGGGATTTCCGGCAGGGGCAGGAAGAAACCTGATCATCAACGCCAGGGCGGAGAGCGCCATGGAGAAAAGCATGTTCCGGGACAGGATACGGAGAAACCGGTGCGTTATCCCGGCGGCAGGGTTCTATGAATGGAACAGGCGGAAAGAGAAAAGCGAATTTTTCAAGGAAAATGAGGAGGATATGTTCCTAGCCGGATTCTACGGTGAATTTGATGGAGAGCGGCGGTTTGTCATCCTGACTACAGAGGCGAATCCCTCGGTCGCTCCGGTCCACAGCCGCATGCCTCTCATCCTGGAAAGGAGAGACGCAGAAAGCTGGATCTGTGAAGAGAGCCGTATCGCGGAATTTCTGGGAAGGATACCAGGTCTGCTTGAAAAGAAACAGGAATACGAACAGCTCACGCTCTTTTAAGCACCATTTTCTGTTCCTTCTATAATATGATGAATATGATGCGGGGGCAGAATGCATTTTGCTCCCAGTATCATAATATATCAGAGAAGAACGTTCCCCCAAAGGCGTTCTCTGATCTTTTATGGAAGAAGGTATGAAAATGATCACAGTCAGCCTGTGCATGATCGTGCGGGACGAGGAGGCGGTACTGGAGCGCTGTCTGGAGAGCGTGAAGGATGCGGTGGATGAGATCGTCATCGTGGATACGGGCTCCGAAGACAGAACGAAGGAAAAGGCAGGAAAATATACGGATAAAGTCTATGACCTTTTGTGGCAGGATGATTTTTCTGCTGCAAGAAATTTTGCCTTTTCTAAGGGGACGATGGAGTATCTGATGTGGCTGGACGCGGACGATGTGCTTCCGGAGGAGAGTGCGTCAGGATTGAAAAAACTGAAAGAGTCACTTCCGGCAGATATCGATATGGTGATGATGCCCTATGCCGTTGCTTTTGAGACGGATGGGACTGCATCATTTTCTTATTACAGGGAGCGGATCGTCAGAAACAGGATGGGATTTGCCTTTGAGGGCAGGGTACATGAAGTGATCCCGCCGGCGGGAAATATTTATTATGCGGATATCCCGGTGGAACACAGGAAAGTAAAGGAAGGGGACAGCGAAAGGAACCTGCGCATATACGAAAAGATGGAACAGAGCGGGGAAGCTTTCGACAGCAGGGCGCTCTATTATTATGGACGGGAACTGAATTTTCACGGGCAATATCAGGAGGGCATCCGTATCCTGGAAGAATTCCTGGACAGACCGGACGGCTGGGTGGAGAACCGGATCGATGCCACACGGCAGCTGGCGGGATGCCTGTACGGTCTGGGTGAGGAAGAAGATGCGCTCCGGTCGCTCCTTCGTGCACTGGAATATGATGTCCCCCGGGGAGAGACCTGCTGTGATCTTGGGAGGCATTTTCAGGACCGGGGGAAATATGAGCAGGCTGTCTTCTGGTATGAGCAGGCGCTGAGCGCCAAAAAGGAGATGGCTTCCGGCGCGTTTATCCGCGAGGAGTGCTATGGATTTTTACCGGCAGTCTCTCTGTGCGTGTGTTATGACCGGATGGGGGACATGGAACGGGCAGAACAGTATAATGAAATGGCGGGGAAATTCCGACCGGAGTCAGAATACTATCTGATGAATAAAAACTATTTTGAACAGAAAAGACAAAGGAGAGAATGAGGAGAAAAGGGGGCTGACGGTCAGCCCCTTCAGTATGTGTATCAATCATTAAAAACGTATTTCTTCATCCGGTCAAAGGCTTCCACTACCAGACTGTGAGGCAGCGCCAGATTCAGACGGATGTGGCAGTTACCGTGGAACGGACGTCCGTCCTGCCAGATCACGCCGACTTCAATACCCCGCTTCTGGACCGCATCAATATCGATATCATGAGTATGGCACCATTCTGTGCAGTCAAGGAAAAGCATATAAGTCCCTTCCGGTTTGCTGGTCTTAACACCCTTAAAATTCTTAGTGATATAGGAAACTGCATAATCCAGATTTCCGTTAAGGACCTGGCACAGTTCATCCAGCCATTCACGCCCTTCCGGGCTGTATGCTGCGATAAGTGCATGGGTGGAAAGTACGTTCATCGCATTATAATGTGTTGCGGCTCCAGCCTGTGTCATCCGGCTCCGGAGGTAAGGATTGTAGACTACATGATACGATCCCACCAGCCCTGCAAGATTAAAAGTCTTTGACGGCGCGTACATGGCGATAGTGCGCATGCGGGCGTCCTCGGAGACCATCTGGGTAGGGGTGTGATGATGACCGGGCATGGTAAGGTCCGCCCAGATCTCATCAGACACAACAAATACGTTGTATTTCCTGTAAATCTCCATAAGCTTTTCAATCTCCCATTTTTCCCATACTCTTCCTGCAGGATTATGGGGGGAACAGAAGATTGCTGTGTGGATGTCCTGCTGAGAGACTTTTTCCTCCAGATCCTCATAATCAATGCGCCAGACTCCCTTCTCATCCTGTTTTAACGGGTTGAGGACCAGGTTCCATCCATTATCTTCCGCACAGTGAGTAAAACCGATGTAAGTTGGGGACTGGATGATGATGGAATCGCCGGGCTGGCACAGGATGCGCAGGGCGCTGACAACACCACCCAGGACACCGTTCTCGTAACCGATGCATTCCGGGGTCAGTCCGGAAGTGCCGTAGCGGTCTTCATGCCAGCGGATGATCGCGTCAAAATAATCTTTTGTGGGTTGAAAATATCCGTAAGCAGGGTGTTTTGCCCTTTCTATTATTGCCTCGGGAATGGTAGGGACGGTAGGAAAGTTCATATCAGCGACCCACATGGGGATGATGCTGAATCCGTCTTTGACCCTGGCATCCGCAAAGAAACCTTTCCCGTTTCCGGCATGGGGAATGTCTACAGCGATAGCATCTTTTCCAAGGCGGTCCATAATTGTTGTAAAATCATACTTCATAACATTTCTCCTTCCAAAATATTTTGTGCAAAAACCGAAAAGGCTGAATTGCTAAATATATTGTGGAGCGTTTTGGCAGTAATGTCAAATATAACTTTTACTCATATATTGATAAAGAGAACATATCAGGAGGCAACAGAGAGATGTTATGGTTCAGACGGAAAAAAGAACCAGAGGAATATGAAGTGAGCGCACAGGATCTGACCTGCCCGGGATGTCCAAAACCCTGTGGAAAAAGAGGTCCGAGAGGAAAAATGGGACCGATGGGCCCGCAGGGTCCGACAGGTCCCACCGGACCGGCAGGAGGAGCGACGGGCCCAACGGGAGCGACAGGTGCGACAGGAATAACTGGTCCAACAGGAGCGACTGGAGCAACAGGAATAACCGGTCCAACGGGTCCAACAGGAGCGACCGGAGCAACCGGTGCAACAGGTCCCACCGGCCCAACGGGACCGACAGGAATAACTGGTCCAACGGGACCGACAGGTGCGACTGGTCCGACCGGGAACAGCGGGGAAGCTGGGGCGACCGGTGTTACAGGGGCTGCGGCTACACTTCAGGTTGGTTCGGTGACCACAGGACAGCCTGATGAAGATGCACAGGTGACAAACAGCGGTGATGAAAACAATGCCATCTTTGATTTTGTGATCCCGCAGGGACGTGCCGGGATTCCTGGCAGCGATGGTGTCACAGGACCCGCCGGACCAAAGGGGGCGACCGGAGCAACGGGACCAAAAGGGGCAACGGGAGCGACCGGTGCTACAGGAGCAGCCGGACCCAAAGGAGCGACCGGGGCAACTGGTCCGAAAGGAGCAACGGGAACGTGTTCGTGCCAGTGCAGAGCCCCGGAACTGCTGTCCTCTTATTCGACACCGCCCCAGTCGGGGGGGAACGGCACGGTGCTGGTCTTTGACCGGAACGCGGTCTCAAACGGTACGTCTGTGATCCATGCACAGAATAGCGGGACATTTACGATACAGCAGACCGGATTTTACCAGGTATCATTTCACGGGACTCTGGCACCGGCCAGCGGATCCTCGTTTCCACTGACGGTTTCCCTATCATTGCAGCAGCAGGGTGATCAGGTCCCGGGAACTGCGGTCCAGCAGACATTCCATACGTCGACAGATCTGGAAAATATCGCGTTTTCTCAGATCATCCAGGTCAAGACAGTCCCGACGACGCTTCAGGTCACAGGCCAGGGAAAGGGGTATTTCTATGGACCGGTCTCCATGTTTATAAGCAAACTCGATTCTTAAAGATATGCCATCATAAAAGCGCGCCCATGACCGGGGAAAATAAAAGAACGTAAAATGATTTGCCCATATGCCATATAGCTGTTATAGTAGAGAGTACCAGTTACTAAAAATAAACTGACAGGAGATAAGGATCATGGGTTTTACGATAGAAACGGGAATCTCTGCTGTGACGGTGTTTTTGCAGGGATTGTTAAGCTTTTTCTCCCCCTGTGTACTTCCTCTGGTGCCGCTTTATCTGGGGTACCTCTCAGGCGGGATCGGGGCGGAGACGGCAGCAGGGAGCGGAAGAGCAGGAAGGATCCGGCTTTTTATCCGTGTCCTGTTCTTTGCGCTGGGAATCAGCGCTGCATTTTTTATACTCGGTCTGGGAGCGTCTGCCGCGGGGACGTTTTTTAAGGATCAGAGGATGCTCTTCGCGCGGATCGGAGGAATCCTGGTGATACTTTTCGGTCTGTATCAGCTGGGGGTATTCGGCTCGTCGAGAGTCCTGTCGGAAGAACACAGGCTTCCTCTCCGGCTTGAAAAGATGACGATGTCTCCTCTGACCGCGCTGATCATGGGCTTTGCTTTCAGCTTTGCCTGGACGCCATGCGTGGGACCGGCGCTTGCAAGTGTGCTCCTTATGGCAGGGAGCGCGCAGACGAGTGTGAAAGGATTCCTGCTGATCGGGGTGTATACGCTGGGATTTATCCTGCCATTTCTGGCGGCGGGGATCTTTACCGCAAAACTCCTGGATCTGTTCCAGAGACACAGGAACGTAGTGAAGTATACTGTGAAAGCCGGCGGTGTCCTCATGATCCTCATGGGTCTGCTCATGTTTACCGGAAAGATGAACGATATCACGGGATATCTGTCTGCAGTTCAGGGAAACACAGAGCAGGAGAGTGCTGTGGAGGAAGAGATATCCGGGGAGAGCGGGGACACATCGGAAGATACAGAGGGCAGTGCAGAGTCCCGGACAGAAAACTCCGGAACAGAAGATCCTGAGGCGGAAGGCAGCAGTACAGAAGGATCAGCTCCCGGCAGCCAGAGCTCAGATGAGGAGCAGGCTTCGGATGATCAGGAGAAGACAGCTGCATATGAGTTCGAACTGACCGATCAGTATGGTGAGACGCACAGTCTTTCGGATTATAAAGGAAAGGTAATCTTCCTTAATTTCTGGGGGACCTGGTGCCCGCCCTGCCGGGCGGAGATGCCGGACATCCAGAAGCTGTATGAAGAATACGCGGCGCAGGGAGAGGACGCGGAAGTTGTGATCCTGGGAGCAGCGGCACCCGGCATGGGACAAGAGGGATCTGAGGAAGAGATCGCTCAGTTCATGAAGGAGAACGGATATACTTATCCGGTACTCATGGATACAGACTGGGAGATGTTTGCCTGGTATGGTATCACTTCATTTCCAACTACATTTATGATCGATAAAGATGGAAATATCTTCGGATACGTGCCGGGACAGATGACGGAAGAGATCATGAGGAGCATCATAGAACAGACTCTGGAAGGATGAAGATGCGGAGGAAGAGAGAATGTACAGTAAACCGGAGATCATGGAGAAAATGGAACTGACCCGGGCTTCCTGCAGGGCAGAACTTGAATTCTGGAACAATATCACTTTTCTGGTGGAGAGCGCGGGGAATGCCAAAGAACTGGTCTTTGATATGATCAGACAAGCCTCGAAAAAAGATGGGAGGATCCTCTGCATCAGCGCCGAGGAAAAAATGGAAAGCGCTGAAGTGCGGAGGAGGATCCGTCAGGCAGAGCGGAAGATGATCGTCATCGAACACGCGGACATTCTGCTGACAGATGAAATGAGAAGATACATTGCTTTTGATAAGACAAACCAGTACCTCATCATGGGGAGAAATACAGACAGCCTCCTTTTGTCAAGAGCCAACCTTTATGAACTGGATGTCACATCAGACGGTGTGAAGACAAAGATCCGGCTGAAAAGTTACAGAGGATGAACGGGGAGACCAATGAGCCCCGCCCGAAAAACGGGCGGGGTTTACTAATAATGTATAAAGAAGAAAATGGTTCAGACCGGGATCATGACTTTGAGACGGAATACCCCGTCCTTCGCGCTGATACTGCATTGACCGTCATATTTTTCGGCCGCCTTTCTGATATTGGGGATGCCGAAACCGTGCAGGAAGCGGTCGCTTTTTGAGGTGCCCTCGTCAGGAAGGCTGTCCGGCGTGTCTCGTCTGTTCCCGGCTGGTTCTCCAGGATCCGCAGATGGTTCTTCATGTCATGATAGATCCGGCGCACCCGCTCCTCATCCCGGATGCGGTCTTTGTAATAATCCTTCTGCATCTGGAGTTCCTGCGCCCGGTAAGCGGTCTGCATGGAGTCACAGATATAGGAGGCAAGATACATGCACCCGAAACTTGAGAAGATGGACGCGCCGCAGATCGGGTAGGAGATCAGAGTGTCCTCAGGCATGAAGTAGAGGATCGTAAAGATCGCCACAAAGGATGCAAGGACCAGCATGTCCACGATCAGCCACATCCGGAGAGTAAGGTGAGAGGAGATCTTGGAGAGGAATCTCCTCAGGACCAGCCAGGCTCCGACCCAGAACAGCAGGCGGAGGAACAGGGAGAATGTATGGATCGCGGTGCTGATCAGCGTAAGTTCAGGCGAGACAAGTGTTTCCTCGTAGGTGGCGTGTGTCATCGCCTTAAAGATCCTGCCGCCGATATCCAGCATCAGGTAGTTGATGGCGATGAGGGCGGGATAGAAGACCAGAAGGACCGACAGCTTTTCCATAAACGTCCCCCGGTAAAAAATGAGGACGAAGGCGAAAAATCCGACCATAGTGCCAAGGAGACTGCCCGCGTCGTTGGCGTAGATGATCGAATCGGCCAGATAACCGCAGACAAAGAAGGCTATGACCTTCAAAAGAAGATTTGTCCGCAGAGGGATAAATGTCCGAATGATCCAGAAAAAGACAAAGGTATATCCCCAGGCGAAGATAAAATCGAGCAGGCCCAAAAACGCTGTCATAAGAAATCCCCCAATACTCTGTAAGTTTCTCCATAAATTCTTTCCGCTTTGGCTGGCTGATCGGGATATGCTCTCCGGAGATCAGCTCGATTCCTGCGATCAGATATGACTTTTCTAAAGGACCGATCGATGCTATAATGGACGCAGCCGATCTGCGGTGCACAGGAGTACAATATGATAACAGTTGACAATAAACATTTTTCCATCCCTCAGATCTGCCGGTCCGGACAGTGTTTCCGTCTGGATGAGACAGGAAAAGGGATATATGAAGTGACGGCTCGGGATAAGTATCTTAAAATGGAAGTTCAGGCGGAGCGGACGATCTTTCACTGCGGGGAAGAAGAATATGAGGCATTCTGGAAGCAGTATTTTGATCTGGGGACGGATTACGGAGAATATCTCTCGCGGATCGATCCGAAGGATGAATACCTGAAAAAGGCGGCGGAATTCGGGAGTGGGATCCGCATCCTGCGTCAGGATGTATGGGAGATGGTCATCACGTTCATCCTGTCGCAGCAGAGCAATATCCCGCGGATCAAAAGGATGATCAGCGCGCTGAGCGAGCGGTACGGAGAAAAGAGGGAGACACCGGAAGGGAAAGTGTATCATGCGTTTCCTGACGCGGACAGCCTTGCCGGTGCGACGGAGGAGGAACTCCGGGGGATGAAGCTTGGGTACCGCAGCAGATACATCTGCGGGACAGCACAGATGGCAGCTTCTGGGCAGGTGGATCTTCCGGGGCTGTCCCGGATGGGATATCCGGAGGCGAGAACGGAACTGATGAAACTGCCGGGAGTGGGAGGCAAGGTGGCGGACTGTATCTGTCTGTTTGCCCTGCACCATCTGGATGCCTTCCCGGTGGACACCCATATAAAGAAAGTGGTAGACTCCCAATATGGAGGGGCATTCCCGTTTGAACGGTATACAGGATGCGCGGGAGTGATGCAGCAGTACATATTTTATTACGATCTGAAAGGAGAAGCGGACGGATGAAAGTTTTAGTAGTGGTCGACATGCAGAATGATTTTGTGGACGGCGCCCTGGGGTCAAAGGAGGCGTGCGCCATCGTCCCGGATGTGGTGAAAGCGATAGAAGGTTTTGAGGGGCAGGTCGTGGCGACGCGGGATACCCATGCGGCAGACTATATGGATACGCAGGAGGGGCGGCATCTGCCTGTGATCCATTGTGTAAAAGGGACGGAGGGATGGAAGATCAACCCGGATGTGCAGAGGGCACTGGATGAAAAACATGCGGATCTGATCGACAAGCCGACGTTTGGCAGTGTGGAACTGGGAGAGCACATGAGGAAACTGGACAGGGAAGAGAAGGTGGAGGAGATCCTGCTGGTCGGCGTCTGCACTGACATCTGTGTGATCTCAAACGCGCTCCTTCTGAAAGCATACCTGCCGGAGGTCCCGGTCAGGGTCATGGCGTCCTGCTGCGCAGGCGTGACACCGGAGAGCCATGCCCGGGCGCTGGAAGCGATGGGGCCGTGTCAGATCGAGGTTATATGATATAGAAAACAGGAGGAAATATAAAGATGGAGAATTTTAATTATTATACCCCGACGAAGGTAGTATTCGGAAAAGGGACAGAGGAGCAGACAGGAGAACTTGTGAGACAGCAGGGATGCAGGAAAGTCCTGGTCCATTACGGGAGCGGGAGCGTAAAGAGGAGCGGGCTGTTAGATCGCATCTACGGCTCTCTCGACCAGGCGGGGATTGATTACATTTCCCTGGGAGGTGTGGTGCCAAATCCCAGGCTGTCTCTTGTGTATGAAGGGATACGGCTCTGTAAGGAAGAAGGCGTGGACTTTATCCTCGCAGTTGGCGGCGGCAGTGTGATCGACTCCGCGAAGGCGATCGGTTACGGCGTGGCTGATGAGGGGGATGTGTGGGATCTCTATGAGAAAAAACGGCAGCCTCAGGCATGCCTTCCCATCGGTGTTGTCCTGACGATCGCTGCGGCGGGCTCCGAGATGAGTGATTCCTCCGTGATCACAAAGGAAGAGGGGTGGCTGAAACGGGGATGCAACAGCGACCTGTGCCGGGTGAGATTTGCTGTCATGAACCCGGAACTTACCATGACACTCCCGAAGTATCAGACGGCAAGCGGATGTACGGACATCATGATGCATACGATGGAGAGGTACTTTAACCAGGCTGAAAACATGGAACTGACAGATGGGATCAGTGAGCATCTGATCCGCACGGTGATGAAGAACGCAAAGATCCTCATGGACGAGCCGGACAACTATAATGCCCGGGCGGAAGTGATGTGGGCGGGAAGCCTCTCACATAATGGACTGACAGGATGCGGGACGGACGGCGGAGACTGGGCGAGCCACCAGCTGGAGCATGAACTGGGCGGTATGTTCGACGTTGCCCACGGCGCGGGACTTGCGGCTGTGTGGGGAAGCTGGGCGAGATATGTGGCGGATGCGAGACCGGAGCGTTTTGCTCAGTTTGCTGTAAACGTCATGGGCGCAGAATGGGCAGAGGACGATATGGAGACCGCCCTGAGAGGGATCGAGGCGATGGAGGAGTTCTACCGCTCCATCGATATGCCTGTCAATCTGCGGGAACTTGGTGTGGAGCCTACGGAAGAACAGTTCCGGGAACTTGCGGAGAAATGCAGCCATTTCAGAAAGCGTACCATCGGATGTGTGAAGAGATTGGATGTGGATGATATCTATCAGATCTATAAGAACGCACGTGGATGATATTTTGCCAGACATGCCAGAACGAACATGAGTGATCTGGGAGCAGACAGCCTTCACAATTGGAAAATGAAACGGGACTGGAGGAGATAAAGGTGAAAAATACGGTTGAGATAATGGATGAACTCCAGAACAGGGCTCTTGGTGACGACAGCCTGAAAAAACGGTTTCTGGAGACAAGAGACAGTGAGGATTACCTGGGCGAGTTCTGCAGAGTGTGCAGAGAACTGGGATACGAGATCTATCCCATGGATATCGTGCAGGCAGGCGATGAGTTTTATGCCACGATGAAACGCAGCACCAATGGCGGTGGAGAAAACTCCCCGGTGCTTGAGGGAGAAGACGACCTGTACGAAATGTTTTTTGCAAGTCTGGAGCAGAGCGGCGTCTGAATGGCGAATAATAAGAAGGAGGAGTTTTTTATATGGAAGCAACATTGAATGACCTGAAAAACAGGAGAAGCATCCGTTCTTACAGACCGGAGCAGATCAAAGAGGAGGAACTGCAGAAGATCCTCGAGGCGGGGACCTACGCTCCCACAGGGATGGGAAAACAGTCCCCGAAGATCGTTGCGGTACAGGATAAGGAGACGCGGGATCTGCTGTCCCGTCTGAACGCGAAGTATTTCCCGGGAGCCTCAGAAGGCATGGACCCGTTCTACGGCGCTCCGACTGTGCTGGTCGTCCTTGCGTCGAAAGAGCGTCCGACCTGTGTGGAGGACGGCAGCCTTGTCATGGGAAATTTGATGAACGCGGCGTATGCGGTCGGTGTGGGATCCTGCTGGATCCACAGGGCACGCGAGGTCTTTGATTCGCCGGAGGGAAAAGAACTCCTTAAAAAATGGGGGATCGAAGGCGACTATGTCGGAGTGGGACACTGCATCCTCGGATATCCGGATGGAGACGCGCCGGCTGCAAAACCGAGAAAAGAAGATTATATCGTATATGTGAGGTAAGAGAAGATGACAGGTTTTCTCTGCGTGGGGGCAGGCGGTGCTTTGGGTGCCATGCTCCGTTACGGGATCAGTCTGATCCCGTATAAGGGGAATTTCCCGTTGCTCACTCTGGTCACGAATGTGCTGGGAGCACTGGCGATCGGGTACATTGCCGGAACTGCGGCAAAACGGGATGTGCCGGCAGACATGGTGCTTTTCCTGAAGATCGGAGTGTGCGGCGGATTTACTACATTTTCTACTTTTTCTCTTGAAGCTTACGGGCTTTTGGAAAAGGCAGAATACATCCCGGCATTTCTGTATATGGCGCTCAGTGTGGTCCTGTGCCTGGCGGGAGTGATGCTGGGGATGTATGCCGCCGAAAGGATATGAGCACAGATATTCCATAGAGACGGAGGAAGGAATGAAGGTCGGAAAAAGAACAGAGGATGTGCAGATCAGGAGAGTGTCCGCAGAACGGCTCCGGGAAGCGGCAGAGATCGTCCGGGCGGTGGAGAGCCGGATGGTGCAGAAGGAGTGGTTTGTGGCAGAGAGCTATGAAGAATTTCAGCGATGGATGTCGGCAGACCGGGGGCTTCTCTATCTCGCGTCAGATATGGACTCGGGAAAAGCGGCGGGAATGTTCTTTGCGGTGCTTCCGGGTATGGAGCCGGAGAATCTGGGGTATGATATCGGCATGAAGGAAACCGAACTGGGGCAGGTCGCTTTGATGGATACTGCTGCAGTGCTGCCCGAGTTTCGGGGAATGGGCCTTCAGTATCGGATGATGCAGGAGGCGGAACGTGACCTGATAAGGATGGGGTACCGGTATCTGATGTGTACGGTCCATCCCGAAAACCGGTTCAGCAGGGAGAATGTGAGGCGGCAGGGATATCGGCATGTGATGACAAAAGAGAAGTACGGAGGTTATCTGCGGGATATCTGGATGAAGGAACTGGGATGATGTTCTCCTGTTCTTCCTGCACCGCGTTCTGCCCGCCTCTAACGGCAGAAGTGGCGTCTTACTTCCGTCGCTTCAGTGCAACGAAGATTGCGATTGACTAACCCTGCATGTGTTTCCTAAAATGGAAAAAAGGAGGGATACCATGCAGGCATTATCTCAGGCAAGACCGGGTGAGACCTACACGATCAAATGGATGTTCGGCGTGCCGGAAGTCGTCGAATTCCTGCACAGCCAGCATGTAGAAGAAGGCGGGACCATCCGTCTGATCGGGCGCTGCCGCGACAGCGTCATCATCGGGATCCGGGACAAAAGATTTGTGCTCGGAGACGAGATCGCGGAGCGGATCAAAGTATAATGGCAGCGCGGGAACTAAAGAAGGATCCATTACGGAAGCAGAATACTCCGGAACAGATGAAACGATCAAAGAGAGCAGCATCTGTTCCGGCATGTTTTTGAGACAGCAGCTATCTGTCAGCCTGGCCGGGGATGTGGACTGTAACACCACTGTTAGGGATTCTTTGAAAAAACAGTGGAAATCATGGAAGAATCCGGAAAATAATGGTACAATAGGGAACAGTGGAGTAAAGTACCGGCTGAGGGGAACAGAGACAGCAGGACGACACAAGTCTTTGAGAGAGGAGATAAGAACGATGGAAAGTTATATGGAGATGCTCGCCAGACTTGCAAAAGAAGCTTCGCGTACAGCGGCAAAGCTGAGGACGGATGATAAGAACAGAGGGCTGCTTGCTGTGGCAGATGAACTTGCAGCACAGCAGGAGATGATCCTGGAAGAGAATGCGAAAGATGTTGAGGCTGCACAGGCAAAGGGGACGAAGCAGTCCCTGATCGACAGGCTTGCCCTTTCTGAGAAACGGATAGAAGATATGGCGGAAGGCTTAAGGCAGATCGCCGCACTGGAAGACCCGATCGGGGAAGTGCTGTATATGAAGACACGTCCCAATGGACTGCGCATCGGACAGAAGCGAGTGCCGCTCGGAGTGGTGGGGATCATCTATGAGTCACGGCCGAATGTGACCGCGGATGCGTTCGGGCTCTGCTTTAAGACAGGAAACGCAGCGATACTGCGGGGCGGAAGCGACGCAATCCATTCCAACCAGGCGATCGTGCGCGCCATAAAAGCAGGGCTGAGAAAAGTTAAGCTTTCCCAGGATCTTGTCCTTCTTGTGGAGGATACCAGCAGGGATGTTGTCAATGAGATGATGAAGATGCACGGCATGATCGATGTACTGATCCCCAGAGGAGGAGCAGGACTTATCGCCAATGTGGTCCAGAACAGTACGGTCCCTGTGATCGAGACGGGCACAGGAAACTGCCATGTCTATGTGGACGCATCTGCAGATTCCGGGATGGCAGCAGATATCGTCGAGAATGCCAAGACCCAGCGGATGGGCGTCTGCAATGCGTGCGAGTCCCTTGTCATCCACAGCGATGCTGCCGGGGAAGTCCTTCCGAAGATCGTGACGAAGTTAAAGAGGCATGATGTGGAGATCCGCGGGGACGAGCGTGCGCAGGCGATCAGTCCGGAGATCGTCCCTGCATCGGAGGAAGACTGGGGAACAGAGTATCTGGATGCCATCATCTCTGTGAAGATCGTCGATTCCATCGATGAGGCGATCGCACATATCAATAAATATAACACGGGACATTCTGAATCCATTGTGACAAAAGACTATGACAATGCTCTGAAATTCCAGGATGAGATCGATGCGGCAGCGGTCTATGTGAACGCCTCCACACGGTTTACAGACGGATTTGAGTTTGGATTTGGAGCGGAGATCGGGATCAGTACCCAGAAGCTGCACGCCAGAGGACCGATGGGGCTGAAGGCTCTGACCACGACGAAATACATCATCTTCGGAAACGGTCAGGTCAGAAAATAAAAGATCCTGGGCGCCCGCACTATTTTAAGGCGGGGATAGAACAGAAGAGGAACAGGAAAAGCCTTCCTGACCGGAAATGCTGACAGCTGTCAGCAGATTTCCGGCAGGAAGGCTTTTATCGTAAACCCGGTCATCAGGTTATCTTCCGCCCGCCTGCCAACGGGAATAGACCCGGTATCCGGCAACCAGCAGCAGGATGCAGAGCAGGAGATAGAATATAGGACCGGTCTGCCAGGAGGTCAGATAAGTACCGAAGAAGGGGACCAGCCGGTTATTGTGGATGGTCCCTCCCGGAGAGACCAGGTTTAGAGGTACAAAATCCCAGATCTGAGAGGCGATGCGGTCGGTCTCCGGAATATTGAAGAAACCGGAGAACAGCAGGAATCCGAGCAGGATCCCCATAGCCGGGACGCTGCTTTTGAACCACTCTGAGAAAAACAGCGCCGCGCAGCAGTGGAGCAGGGACGCGGTCAGGCAGAGCCCGGAGAGGATAAGGACCGTTTCGCCCATCGTCATGTCCCAGGAAGCAAGCGGAACAAGAATCTGGATCGGGACGTCAAACCCTTCCGTCCCGTACAGGAGGAAGGAGGGGACGGTGACGGAAAGGAGCATGAGCAGTGATGCTGCTAGGGAGAAGGTGATCCCGGTAAATATTTTCGCCAGATAGACCGGCGCCTTTCCGAAACGGCTGCACAGGATCAGTTGATCTGTTTTCCCTGTGTGTTCTGAACTGAAAACGGAAGAGAGGCACACCGCGATGAGAAAGGTCAGCAAGGCACTGACGGTGATCATGGAACTGGCAATCATGTCATAGCTGCCGCTGTATCCATATGGAAAGGGGGTCTCCAGGGAGTCCTCTTTCTTAGAGAGAAACTGCTGTTCGCCTCTCGTAAGTCCGTCTTCGGTCCAGCTCTCCTTTAGGGCTCTCGCCCGGAGAGCATACAGCTCGTCTGCGCTGCCGGTGAATTGGGATGCATTTTCGATTTTCAGGAAGTCTCTCAGTGAGGAGAGGATAAAACTGCTGATTCCGTCGTATCTCACAGAGGCAGGAAGACCGTTTTCAAGAGTTTCGTCTGAATCCCATGCGGCGCGCATCTCCTCAAGGAGGCTGTCGTCGATGAGACGGCCTTTGATGGCTGCGGATTCTCTGCGCTGTGCCTGCTGCAGATCATATAACATATATGTCTGCCCCGTCTCTGAGTTTGAGATGGCTACGGAGAAGGAAGGGAGGATGACGGAGAGCACGGCAAACGTCATCAGAAGGGGCAGAAGGAGCCAGACGGCTTTCTTTTTAAACAGTTTTTTGTATTCGAATCGCACAAGTGTCCGGAAATTATACATGGTGAGTCTCCTCCTTTCTGATGCGGAGCTTTTCTCTGCCATTTCTTTCTTCGTCAAACTGCTCCAGGTAGAATTCTTCCAGATTTCCATGGATCTCATCGGCTGAACCGTCAAAGATCAGCCGTCCGTCCTGCAGCATCAGGATCCGGTCCGCGATCTGTTCCACATCAGAGACGATATGGGTGGAGAGAAGTACGACACTCTCCCTGCCTATGCGGTCGATAAGATCCCGGAACCGGACCCGCTCCTTTGGATCCAGTCCGGCAGTCGGCTCATCCAGCACGAGAAGCTTCGGACGGTTCAGGAGTGCCTGGGCGATGCCGAGCCTCTGCTTCATTCCGCCGGAATAAGTTTTGATCTTATTCTTTTCCTGCCCTTCCAGTCCGACAAGAGAGAGGAACTCCCGGCTCCGATAGCGGGCGTTCTTCTTGCGGAGCCCTTTCAGAGAAGCCATGTACATGAGGAAATCCATCCCTGTAAAGTCGGGATAATAGCCGAAATCCTGAGGCAGATAACCCAGGATAGCGCGGTAGTCCTCAGAAGAGACGTCCATGCCGTCGAAAGAGACGCTTCCGCTGTCCGGTCTTAAGATCCCGCAGATCATGCGCATGAATGTGGTCTTTCCGGCTCCGTTGGCGCCCAGCAGTCCGTGGACCCCGGCGCCCAGATCCAGGGAGATGCGGTCCACGGCGATCTTATTTTTATATTGTTTGGTCAAACGGTCGATGTATAGTTCCATATTGATTCCTCCGATTGTCTGAGATATTTTTTTGATTCGATCACTGCTGCTATACCGAGCAGGAACACTGCCGGCAGGGCGGAAAGAGAAAGCACATTCCACACTCCGGGACCTGCAGTGGAAAGAAGAAGGCATCCGGCACTGATCCCCGTGCTTGCTGCTGCGCAGACAGAGATGCTGTTCCGGCTGCGAAGCCGGCGAAGGATCATGAGGTCGAGGCTGCAGGTGAGCAGATAGGGGATGAGGAGCGCGCCGGAAATAGCTGCAAGCCCTGTTCCCCACGCAGCGTGGAGAAACGGGATGAGCATCCCGATCACGAGCAGATCAACGATCCCTGTAAGGAACAGCCTGGCGCAGACGATGGAATGGAGAGAAAACCGTGTATGCATCTCCAGTTCTTCCATGCCAAATCGTACAGAGCGGCTTCCTTCTGCCACTGTGGCGAGCGCCAGATAAGGGATGCACGCCGAGAGGACGCCCATAAATTGCGGACTTGTGATGCCTGCCTCCCGCACCGCCCCGGTGGAAAAGAGCAGAGCTGTGAAAAACAGGACGAAAGAGAGAAGCCAGTTCCTGAGGCGGATATATCCTGCCTGGATCCGGAGAAACTCGGAAAAAGAGATCCTGCCGGGGGATCCTGTCGAGAGGGAAACCCTGTCCAAAGCTTCGTTCCATCGCCTGCTCTGGAAAAAATCCTGTTTCCCGGAGGCAGGGGGGATCTGGTAAACTTTGAGAAGCTCCTGTTTCAGGTTCTTTTTTTTCATGGTCAAAAATCCTCCTTTCTGATATGCTGCGAAAGTAGTTTCAAGGAGCGGTTGAGCCTGCGGCGGACAGAGAACCGGGAGAGGTTCATGATCTTTCCGATGTCTGAGACAGAGATCTCATTTACATATCTCAGACAGATGATCTCCCGGTCAGCGCTGTCGAGCAGGGAGAGCGCCTGTGCCAGCGCGAGGGAATCGATGAGCGATCCCTCACTGGAGGGGGCGGGAAAACTCCCGGGATCTTCCAGAGGAGAGGTCTTATCTGCTCTGTTTGAGCATCTGCGGATATAGTCGATGCAGAGATTTCTCGCGATGGTGTAGAGAAAGGCGAGGGGCTTTCCCATATCCCTGTATTCTGAAGCTTCAAGAAAGCGGAGAAATGTCTCCTGGGCCAGATCTTCAGCCGCGTGTCTGTCATTTAGGCGCAGGAAGCAGTAGCGGTAGATGCCGTCATAGTATTGTTCAAGATCCATTTCCGTCGCCTCCTTTCGTAATGTATAACGGATGAAACCATAGAAATGTGCGCATAGGTCAAAAAAATTTATATGATCCCAGGAAGATTATATCACGATCTGCAGAATACTATCGATGTATTAAAATACTTAAAATATGCATAATTATAAATAATGCTTGCAAAATATGCAGAATAGATGTATTATTATGCAAGTAATCATCTGCCGGACCGGTAAGGAACGCTTTACTTCCTGTCAGATGTGGTATATGATTAAAAAGTGCTATAGAGTATAGATACTGGAGGCGGGGGATCACCCTGTGCTCTGCAGTATATAGAGTAGAAAGGAATATGAGAGATGATCAAAGTCGGGATTATCGGCGCTACCGGATATGCGGGCGGCGAACTTGTGAGGATATTAACGGGACACAAAGATGCAGAGATAAAATGGTATGGCTCGAGAAGTTATATCGGGAAGAAATATGCAGACGTCTATCAGAACATGTTTCAGATCGTGGACGCGGAGTGCATGGATGACAATATGGAAGAACTTGCATCCCAGGTGGATGTGATCTTTACGGCAACACCCCAGGGGCTGTGCGCCTCCCTGGTAAATGAAGAGATCCTTTCCCGTGTGAAGATTATTGACCTGAGCGCGGACTTCCGGCTCAAGGATGTGAAAGTGTATGAAGAATGGTACAAGATCGAGCACAAGGCGCCGCAGTTTCTTGAGGAAGCAGTGTACGGGCTCTGCGAGATCAACCGGGAAGATGTAAAGAAGGCGCGCCTGGTGGCGAATCCGGGATGCTATACGACCTGTTCTATCCTGACGGCGTACCCGCTGGCAAAAGAGGGGCTGATCGATATGAGCACTCTGATCATCGACGCCAAATCCGGCACATCCGGAGCCGGCCGTGGGGCAAAACTTCCGAACCTGTTCTGCGAGGTCAATGAGAATATAAAAGCATACGGTGTGGCGACCCACCGCCATACGCCGGAGATCGAGGAACAGCTCGGCTATGCGGCGGGAGAGAAGGTCGTCCTTAACTTTACGCCTCATCTTGTCCCCATGAACCGGGGGATCCTTGCTACGGAGTATGCAAAGCTCACAAAAGAAGTGAGCTGGGAGGATGTAAAGGCGGTCTATGACAAATATTACGCGGACGAAAAGTTCGTGCGCGTGCTGGATAAGGATGTCTGCCCGGAGACAAAATGGGTGGAGGGCAGCAACTATGTGGACATCGGATTTAAGATCGACCCGAGGACGGGACGGATCATCATGATGGGCGCCATTGACAACCTGGTGAAGGGCGCTGCGGGACAGGCGGTCCAGAACATGAACCTGATGTTCGGTCTGAAAGAGAGCGAAGGGCTTGAGCTGGTCCCCATGTTCCCGTGACCGGGGATCCGTGGAAAAACGGTTCCGCTGCGGCTCAAATGGAAAGATGAGGTGTGTATTATGATACGGGTTATGACAATAGATGATTACGATGATGTCTATGCGCTCTGGAAAAAGATAAAGGGATTCGGCATCCGCAGCATCGATGATTCCAGAGAAGGCGTGGACCGCTTCCTGAAGAGAAATCCCACCACCAGCGTTGTGGCAGTGGAGGACGGAAAGATCGTGGGCAGTATCCTGTGCGGCCACGACGGGAGACGGGGCTGTCTCTACCATGTCTGTGTGGATGAGAAGTACAGACGCCATGGGATCGGGAAGGATATGGTCGTTCATGCCATGAAAGCGCTGAAAGATGAGCATATCAACAAAGTCTCTCTGATCGCGTTCACAAAAAATGATATCGGAAATGCATTCTGGAACACGATCGGATGGACAGAACGGCTGGATCTGAACTACTATGATTTTACGCTGAATGAGGAAAATATAACAGCATTTAACGAACAATAGAGAGTCTGATGACAGCGGATGCCCCGGTGGCGGCAGCTGGCGGATGACTGTAAAACGAGACGAAAAACAACAGCAAAAACAATTAGGAAGGAAATGATGGACATGAAGGTGATCGAAGGCGGAGTGACCGCAGCAAAAGGATTTCAGGCGGCAGCAGCGGCGGCAGAGATCAAATATCAGGGACGCACGGATATGGCATTGATCTACAGCGAAAAACCGTGTAAGACAGCAGGCACATTTACGACAAATGTGGTGAAGGCGGCGCCAGTCAAGTGGGACAGAGCCGTTGTGGAGAGCAAGGTAAAGTCCCAGGCAGTGATCGTCAATTCCGGCATCGCAAATGCATGCACCGGAGAGGAAGGGATGTCGTACTGCCGTGAGACGGCAAAGGAGGCGGCAAAGGTCCTGGGAGTGGATGAGGCGGGCGTCCTCGTGGGCTCCACCGGAGTGATAGGGATGCAGCTTCCCATCGACCGCATCAAGGCGGGGATCTCAAAACTCGCGGACGCGAAAAAAGGTGACCTTGCCAGCGGGACGGAAGCGGCGAAAGCCATCATGACCACAGACACTGAGAAGAAGGAAGCTGCCGTGACATTTGAGATCGGCGGGAAGACGGTGACCGTGGGCGGCATGGCAAAGGGCTCCGGGATGATCCACCCGAATATGTGCACCATGCTCTCCTTTATCACAACAGATGCAAAGATCTCGAAGAAGGCGCTCCAGAAGGCGCTGAGCACGGATATCGAAGATACATATAACATGATCTCTGTGGATGGAGATACCTCCACCAACGATACAGTGCTCCTTCTGGCAAACGGGATGGCGGATAATAAGAAGATCAAAGTGGGAACCCCGGAATATGACCTCTTTCTGGAGGCGCTCCACTATGTGAACGAGACTCTGGCGAAGAAGATGGCCGGCGACGGAGAAGGCGCCACCGCGCTGTTTGAGGCAAAGATCATCGGGGCGTCCACGAAAGAGCAGGCAAAGATACTTGCAAAATCCATCGTCTGCTCCAACCTGACAAAGGCTGCGATCGCAGGACATGACGCAAACTGGGGAAGGATCCTGTGCGCTATGGGGTATTCGGGAGCAGAGTTCGACCCGGAGAAAGTCGATCTTTATTTCGAGAGCGCGGCAGGGAAGCTGAAGATCATAGAAAACGGAGTTGCCCTGGATTACAGTGAAGAGAAAGCGACGGAGATCCTGTCTCAGCCGGAGGTCACCGCTGTCGCAGACATCAAGGAAGGCGATGAGGAGGCTGCGGCGTGGGGCTGCGACCTGACCCACGGATACATTGAGATCAATGCGGATTACCGCAGCTAAGGAGGTTTTTATGAATAAGAATATGCAGCAATATCTGGACAAGGCGCAGGTGCTGATCGAGGCGCTGCCTTACATCCAGCGTTTTAACCGGAAGATCATCGTAGTGAAATACGGCGGCAGCGCCATGGTGGATGAGAGCCTGAAAAAAAGGGTGATCGAGGACGTGACTCTGCTCAAGCTGGTCGGGTTCAAACCGATCATCGTCCATGGCGGCGGCAAGGAGATCAGCAAATGGGTCGGCAAAGTCGGTATGGAGCCGCAGTTCATCAACGGACTCCGGGTGACGGATGCGGAGACTATGGAGATCGCGGAGATGGTCCTGGGCAAGGTGAACAAGAGCCTGGTTCAGCTTGTGGAAGAGCTTGGCGTCCGCGCCATCGGGATCAGTGGAAAGGACGGCGCTCTCCTGAAAGTAGATAAGAAGTATTCTGACGGACAGGATATCGGGTATGTAGGGGAGATCAAGGAGGTCAATGCGCAGATCCTGTATGATCTTCTGGAGAAAGATTTCCTTCCGATCGTCTGTCCGGTGGGGCTGGATGATAATTATAATACATATAATATCAATGCGGATGACGCGGCATGCGCCATCGCCCGTGCTGTGAAGGCGGAGAAGCTGGCGTTCCTCACAGACATCGAGGGCGTATACAAAGATCCGGACGATCCGGATACGCTGATCTCGGAACTGCGTGTGGACGAGGCAAAGAAGCTGATGGCGGACGGATATATCGGCGGCGGGATGCTCCCGAAACTCACGAACTGCATCGACGCCATCGAGAACGGAGTTTCCAGAGTGCATATCCTGGACGGCAGGATCCCTCACTGTCTCCTTCTTGAGATATTTACCAACAAAGGAATCGGAACCGCAATATTAAACAGTGAAGAAAGCAGGTATTATCATGGTGAATAATAAAATACAGACAGCAGAGGAGAATCTGATCCACGTATACAACCGTTTCCCGGTCGTTCTCGATCACGGGAAAGGAATGTATCTGTATGATGCGGATGGAAAAGAATATCTTGATTTCGCGGCAGGGATCGCCGTGTGCGGGCTGGGATATGGCAATGAAGAACTCAACAATGCCCTGAAGGCACAGATCGATAAGTTGTGTCATACCTCAAATCTCTTTTATCATGAAAGCTGCGGAGAGGCGGCAAAAGAACTGAACCGCGTCTCCGGGATGGACAGAGTATTTTTTACCAACAGCGGCACAGAGGCGAACGAAGGCGCCCTGAAGGCAGCCAGAAAGTATGCCTATACAAAGAAAACGGGAAGGTATGAGTTTATCGCCATGGAAAATTCTTTCCACGGAAGGAGTTTCGGGGCTGTGTCCGTGACAGGACATGACTCATACCGGGAGCCCTTTGAGCCGGTGCTCCCCGGAGTAAAGTTTGCAAGATTCAATGATCTGGACAGCGTGAAGGCTCTGGTCAGCGACAAGACCTGCGCCATCATCCTGGAACCTCTTCAGGGAGAGGGCGGGATCAATCTGGCGACTCAGGAATTCATGGAAGGGATCCGGAAGATCTGCGACGACAATGACATCCTGATGATCTGCGACGAGGTACAGTGCGGGATGGCAAGGACCGGCACCATGTTTGCATGGCAGGGATTCGGTGTGAAGCCGGACATCATCACCATGGCAAAAGCCATCGGAAATGGGATTCCGGTGGGAGCATTTGCCATGACAGAGAAAGTTGCCGAATATTCGCTGCAGCCCGGAGACCACGGCGCGACCTACGGAGGAAATCCGCTGGCGTGTACGGCTGTGAAGAAAGTGATAGAGATATTCGAGCGGGAGGATATCGTCGGTCATGTGAACAAAGTGGGTCCCTATCTGGCGAAACGTCTGGATGAGCTTGTGGAAGAAGCAGACTGCGTCACAGAGCGGAGAGGAAAAGGCCTGATGCAGGGCCTGGCACTCTCAAGACCGGCAGGAGAAGTGATCAGCCGCGCAGTCGAGGAAGGGCTGCTGGTGATCCAGGCGGAAGGAAATGTGCTGCGTTTTGTGCCGCCGCTGATCGTGGAGGAGAAGCACATTGATGAGATGATAGAAAAGCTGAAACGGGCGCTTGCATAAAGGGCGTTTCGTGATCTATAACGAATAAAAAGACCAGTCATCGGACATACTACCTGAAAAGCGGGCATAAACTGCATGGAGGGAAGTTTTAAGATGATTGGTTTTTTTATCGCACTTTTATCAGGCGCCCTGATGAGCGTACAGGGAGTGTTCAACACGCAGGTGACAAAGACGACGGGAGTGTGGGTCAGCAACGGCTGGGTCCAGTTCTCAGCCCTTATGGTCTGTCTTGCCGTGTGGTTCTTTACCGGGAGAGACAGCATTGCGGCGATCGGAAAAGTGGAGCCGAGATACATGCTCCTGGGAGGCGTGATCGGCGCGGGGATCACATGGACTGTGATCAAGAGCATTGACGCGCTGGGACCGGCAAAGTCCGCTCTCCTGATCGTGATCGCGCAGCTTGCTGTCTCCTACCTCATAGAGCTGTTCGGTCTGTTCGGGATGGAGAGAGAGCCCTTTGACTGGAGGAAGCTGGGAGGGCTCGCGCTGGCGGTCATAGGGATCACGATCTTCCAGTGGGAGTAAAAAGACCGGAGCGGGCAGTGCGTATCTGGTCTGAAAAATGTAATAATCCCGTAACAAAATGTCAAGAATGTAACAAACATGTAAATGTCTATTGTAATTCTGAGAAAAATTCGTTACAATAGTACTGTCCGGCATAAAGGGGTATTCTCACAGCCTGTGGATTGTGAGGGAAATATGCACGACAGAACAGAGAAAATAAAGGGATTATGTGTCCTGGGGATACTGATGCTGGCCTTGGCCGGCTGCGGGAGCAGGGAGAACGACGGGCTGACTGAGATCAGTCTTTCGGAGGAAAGTCCGGAGGGCGTTATAGAAGACGGGTCAGAGGAAGATGCGTCGGATCAGACGGAGGACACAGAAGATGAAAATGATGGAGAAGGGACAGAGGAAACCTCGTCCCGCGCAGAAGAAGAGACTCCCGGAGCGGAGTCTGTCTTCGTCTATGTCTGCGGGGCAGTCAATTCTCCGGGAGTATATGAACTGAAAAACGGTGCGCGGGTCTATGAGGCGATCGAACTTGCCGGAGGAGTGACAGAGGAAGCTGCCCAGGAACTTCTCAACCAGGCGGAAGTCGTTTCGGACGGGGAGCGCATCTATGTACCGGATCGGGAGGAAGCGGAAGCATTCCAGAGCGGTACTGGGGGTCTGGAGACAGGAGTAACCGACGGATCGGAAAAGGGAAAGATAAATATTAATACAGCCGGAAAAGATGAACTCATGACGCTGACAGGGATCGGCGAGGCAAAGGCGGAGAGCATACTCAGATACCGGGAAGAAAACGGGAGATTTGGGAGCATTGAGGAGCTGATGCAGATCGAGGGCATCAAAGAGGGAGTATTTAATAAGATAAAGGATGACATAACTATATAAAAAGCGGGAATAGTGGAGTATGAGTAAGAAGATATTAGTAGTAGATGATGAAAAACTGATCGTGAAAGGAATCCGTTTCAGCCTGGAACAGGAAGGCATGGAAGTGGACTGCGCCTACGACGGGGAGGAAGCGCTTGAGTACGCGAAGAACTGTGAATATGACCTGGTGCTCCTGGACGTGATGCTCCCGAAGATCGACGGCTTTCAGGTATGCCAGCAGATCCGGGAGTTCTCGGACATGCCGATCGTCATGCTCACGGCAAAGAGCGAAGATATGGATAAGATCCTGGGGCTGGAGTATGGAGCGGACGATTATATCACGAAACCATTCAACATCCTTGAGGTGAAGGCGAGGATCAAAGCGATCATGCGGCGTACATCCAAGAGGAAGGAACCGGCGGGCAGCCCGGTCCTTGTGAAAGGAAATATGAAGATAGACTGTGAGAGCCGCAGAGTCTTTATCGGAGACCGGGAGATCAATCTCACGGCGAAAGAGTTCGATGTGCTGGAACTGCTCGCGATGAACCCCAACAAAGTATACAGCAGGGAGAATCTCCTGAACCTGGTATGGGGCTATGATTATCCGGGAGATGCAAGGACAGTGGACGTACATATCAGAAGGCTGAGGGAGAAGATCGAGATGAACCCGAGCGAGCCGAAGTATGTACATACAAAGTGGGGAGTGGGTTATTATTTCCAGGGTTAGATCACATTTCAAGTTTAAAGACAAAATCTTCAGGAACCTTAGGTTCCGCATTATCCTGATCGTGATGCTGGCAGGGCTTGTGCCCTGTACGGCAGCGCTTTTCGGGATCGTGAAATTCTATGAGTCACGTTCGATATCGCTCCAGACAGCGGAGATCCAGAATCAGTGCACAATCCTCGGCAACCAGTTGAATAATTACGGTTATTTTGAAGACCCGTCCTCTGAGGTGGTCAACGCGAACCTCACACAGATGGCGACGATCTACAGCGGCCGGATCATGGTGATCGATCAGGACCTGAAAGTCATAAAGGATACATACAGCCTTGACGAAGGGAAGACAGACGTTTCGGAAAATGTCGTCCGGTCCATGCGCGGAGAGAGCACCAATCACTATGACACAAAGAACCATTATATAGAGGTCACTTCCCCGGTCACGGAGGCCGGAGGAAACGCAGTGATCGGTGTGGTCCATGCAAGCGTGCCGACAGACGGTCTGGAAAGTTCCGTGGCGATCCTTTACACACAGGGAGGGACATTGATCGGCATCATCCTGATCCTTCTGGCAGCTGTGGGAGTATTTGCCGCTGACCGCGTGGTGAGGCCGCTCCACAGGATCACTGCCGCGATCGAAAATGTGACAGAGGGATACACGGACGATGTCCTGCACGAAGATACTTTTACGGAGACACGGCTGATCAGCGAAGCTTTTAACAAGATGCTGGGCAGGCTGAAGCAGCTCGATGAGTCGAGAGAAGAATTTGTGTCGAACGTATCCCATGAGCTGAAGACGCCTATGACTTCCATGAAGGTGCTGGCGGACTCCCTTCTGGAGCAGGAAAATGTTCCGATCGAGATGTACCAGGAGTTTATGGGGGATATCGCGAAAGAGATCGACAGGGAGAACCAGATCATCACAGACCTTCTTTCTCTTGTAAAGATGGACAAGACCGGGCAGACCATCAATATCCAGACTGTCAATATCAATGATATGCTGGAACAGATCCTGAAACGGCTGAAGCCCATCGCGGAGAAAAAGAATGTGGAGATGGTGATGGAGAGTTTCCGGCCGGTCTCCGCGGAGATCGATGAGATGAAATTCTCGCTCGCGATCTCCAATCTGGTGGAAAATGCGATCAAATATAATCGGGATAACGGTTGGGTGCATGTATCCCTGAACGCGGACCACAAATATTTTTATATCAAAGTGGAAGATTCGGGGATCGGGATACCGGAGGAAGACCAGGCGCATGTCTTTGAACGTTTTTACCGTGTGGACAAGTCCCACTCAAGGGAGATCGGCGGCACCGGGCTTGGCCTTGCCATCGCGCGGAACGCTGTGATCATGCACCGCGGTTCTATCAGGGTTTACAGCACGGAGGGAGAAGGGACGACATTTACCGTCCGGATCCCCCTCACTTATGTGGCATCATAGGAAGGAATGTATAAAATGAAGAAAAGCAGGAGGATATGTTCTGTCATCTGTGCCTGTTTGATGCTCTTTCTCACAGCCTGCTCCGGACGGACGGACGTGGGGAGCGGAGATTCTTATATCTATGGCCTGAATTCGGACAGGACAGGGCTTGTAAAGATCTCTTACAGCATTACGGAGGAAGATGCTCTGGATGCGGCGGAGGGAGTGCTGCAGGAAATGAAAGCGCCGGCGGAAGAGATCGAGTATACATCGGCTCTTCCGGAGATGGTGGAAGTACAGGGATGCACTTTAAAAGGCAGTATCCTTGCCGTTGATTTCAACAGCGCTTATCTGGAAATGGAAAAGCTGGAGGAAAAACTGGTGCGGGCGGCAGTGGTCCAGTCTCTTCTCAGGGTGGAGGGGATCGACGGGGTCATGTTCACGGTGGATTCCGTGCCTCTTGAGGACAGTTCCGGCAATATCGTCGGGCTGATGAATGAGGATGACTTTGTGGAAAATACCGGATCGTCCCCCAGTTCTTATCAGACGGACACACTGCATCTCTATTTTGCAAATGAGACCGGCGACAAGCTGGTGGAGCAGCAGATGGATGTCAGGTACAGCAGCAATGTATCAAAGGAAAAACTGATCGTTGAGAAACTCATCCAGGGTCCACAGGGGTCTGGTGCATATCCGACGATCAATCCGAACACAAATCTCTTGAGCGTGACGACAAAGGACGGCATCTGTTATGTGAATTTTGACAGTACGTTTCTGACGGCGGCATACGATGTCTATCCGGAGGTCACGGTCTATTCGATCGTCAATTCACTTGTTGAAGGCACGAATGCAGCGAGGGTGCAGATCACCATCAACGGGGAAACAGACGCAAGTTATATGGAGACGGTGGATCTTTCCCAGCCTCTCCGGGAAGACATGGATTGGGTCGCAGCAGAAGAAGATGAATGATAAGACGACCGCTTTGCACGGCATGCATCCTGTTCCTCATCGTGCAGGCGGTGAGGGTGTGCGTATTTCAGTGTGCGGAAGATCAGAAACCTTCCGCCCTGGAATCCGCCGTCTCTGAAGGGACGCGGCTCACTCTTACCGGAACAGTGGACAGGATCGAAGAAAAAAACAAAGTCACGGCGCTCTTTCTCGAGGACAATGCCGTATCTGCCTCCGGGCAGCAGATCAGCGAACCAAGCATTCTGGTTTATATCAATCCGGACGAGATCAAGAAAAAAATAAATATCGGAAACGTCATACAGGTGGAGGGGGAAGCTTTGTTTTTTGAGCAGGCGCGCAATCCCGGAAACTTTGACCAGCGCTCTTACTATCAGAAACAGGGCATCCACGTCCTTGTCTGGGCGGAAAGCCTGTCTGTGAGATCAGAACAGACGGACAGGATAAGAGAGTTCCTTTCGGGACTCCGTGCACGGTGGAAAGGGATGCTCACGGAATGCCTGGGAGAATACTACGGGAACACGATGAGCGCGATCCTTCTGGGGGAAAAGAGCGGGCTGGACGCAGAGATGAAAAAGATGTATCAGAAGAACGGGATAGGGCACCTGCTTGCTATAAATAGTATCAAGATAAAAGTATGTGTTTTGTGTTGATACTGTTTAAAAATTTTATTTAAAATAAACAGAGTGTACATAATTAGATATAAGTGTGTTTTGTGTACAATTTTTCTTTTACGTAAGAGAATATATTATTGATTAATACTAAGAATGTGATATAATTCATTAGGAAAGTATCAGATTCAGAGCAGACATAAAAAGAGCAGTTCTAGGTAAAGTTGAACTGCTCTGAATGTGATTCTTTCCAATTGTACCAAGTTGCGGACGATCAGCCGGTAAACTTATGGGGATTGTATCTTTTTCAGGAGCCGAAAAAGGTCATATTTCCCATAAAAATCTGGCATATCAGGCACTTTTTTACTGCCTGACAGATTTCCGGGCATGCTGCGCAGACCTTCCAGAGGGAGGTCTTAAAAAATCGGTATGGGGAAATCCGTGTTTTATGGGAAGGGAGCATAACTCCTCCCCAGCTGTCTCATAGAGGCACAGCCGCATTCCGGACAGATGGACAGGTCAACACCCCATACTGCTTTGAGCAGTTCTGCTATAGATAAGCCCATGTAACGCTGACGAAAACGCTGGCCTCCCTGGATCCGGAAGATCGTTTTCAGATTTCTGGACTTCATCCGGTTATTGAGGAATCCGTAGTACCGGATCTTCTGGAAACCAGAGGGGAGTACATGCATCAGGAAGCGGCGGATAAACTCTCCGCAGCTGAGGGTGACCTGTCGTTTTGGGTCACCGGGTTTCTTTCCCCTTGCAGAGAAAATCACTTCTGTTTTTGTAACCGAGAGGATCCGATTGTTTGAAATGGCGACCCGGTGGGTGTAACGGCCAAGGTACTCAATGGCATTGCCAAATCCATGAAAAGTCTTTTTGATATAAGGGCACCAGTCTTTCCTATAAAGACCGTCTTTGAAAGCCTTCCATTCCCAGGGAAGCTGCAATGCTTCACAGGAAGCAGAGAAAACAAGTTTTCCCTGCTGGTACAGAGTATCCAGAAGAGAAAGATATTTCCCTTTGAACTTATTTCGAAGGACTCTGACCGGGATAAAAAACTTTGCAGAGGATTTCCGGATCCTGTGGTCAGGAGTCAGCCCTCCGCCAGAGAGGATGCAGTGCATATGAACATGGTAATCCAGTTCCTGGTTCCAGGTATGGAGGACCTGGATGATCCCGGGCTTGGCGCCAAGATATTTCTGATCTGCGCTCAGTTCCAGAAGTGTTTCTGCGCAGCACTTATGGAGCAGGCCGTAAAGGAGCCTTTGATTGCAATAGATCAGGGGATTGAGTTCATGGGGAAGAGTAAACACTACATGGAAGTAAGGGGAATCTATGACTTCCGCCCTGCGCTTATCGACCCAGATTTCTTTAAGGACAGCCTGGCAGTTGGGACAGTTCCGGTTCCGGCAGGAATTCTTGTGGAATTCCATGTGCCCGCATTCCCCGCACGTGCTGATATTGACACCAAGTCTTCCGGATTTGCAGGCAAGGATTGCATGGGAAGCTTTCTTCTGTTCTTCTGACTGGAAATGTCCTGACTGACTGTAATCCTGATAAGAATGCTGCCAGATCTTCTGGATCTTGAGGTTACCCATGGAAATCACCTCCGGTCCGGTCAAAAGGGGATATTACATTTCTGGACGGATAAGAAGCCAGGTGGATATAGAGCAAGGTAGAATTCAGGGATCTGTGCCCCATAAGGTTTTTGATAGTCAGAAGGTCAGCCCCGTTTTCATAGAGATGGGTGCCAAAGGCATGGCGGAAGGAATGGCAGGTGAGCCGGTGTTCCCAGCCAAGGGAATCTTCATGGGCCCGCATATGACGGCAGATATAAAAAGTATCAATGGGACGGGAAGGATCTGTCTGTTTCGGGAAAAGCCACCCGGTTGGTCGATTGTATGCAAACCAGTATTCGGTAAGGATATCAAGAGCGTTCCGTGAAAGGATGGCATAACGGTCAGAACGATTCTTGGAATGCGCGACATGGATCCGCATATTTTTCCGTTCAATATCACAGTAACGCAGGTTACAGACTTCGCCGACCCTGAGGCCGGCAGAGTACAGGAGGGAGACCATGGCTTTTGGCTTCAGGTCAGGAAGAGTAGAGATAAAGAACTCTGCTTCCTCCTGAGTTGGGACAAAAGGGAGATAGGAATCAAACTTCCGCATAGGAAGCTGAGTAGGATCCCATGGTTTATGGAGAACATACATGGTAAAGAAACGCAGTTGGGAGATACAGGTGTTTATGGTACGGTCGGAGAGTGAACGGTCCTTCTGTAGCCAACGGATATACTCCCGGAGTTCCTCCCAGGAGACATCCTCGGGCTGTTTGAAGAGAATGGCCTGCAGGTAATCCAGATAAGAACGGATGTAAGTAGAATAAGATTTTACAGTGTGGGCAGTAAGCCCACGGAGGGAGATCATCTCCCGATAAACTTTTAAATAGTCCATAACAGAACCTCCTTGAAAAGATACAGTAATTGATTGTCAGGTTACAGATTTTTCAAGGCGGCGGTCTTGGAAAAAGATCAGATATGTAGTTGTTGAATTTAAGAATCCATGTTAAACTAAGCATAGCAGTTGGCGATGTTATGTGATTGTGAATTAGGGGTAATTCAACAATACAACATATATTCAAAAACTGCTACTTTTTTTGAAAAAAGTGGCGGAAACACGTACCTGGGGCTAGCCGTCGCGCTAGCGACTTGGTACAATA
>DWXK01000097.1 GCA_019119205.1 Candidatus Mediterraneibacter intestinavium | reverse complement strand
ATTTATTTCAAGTGGTGCCGTGTACTTTTTAAAAAGTGCCTGACACTTTTTAAAAAGTACACGGCACCTGTTAAGAAAATATCAAATGGAGGAGATCAATGAGTTACGCAGACAAGGTTTTTATAGATATGTGCCGGGACATCATAGATAACGGCACGAGTACGGAGGGGGAGAAGGTCCGCCCGGTATGGGAGGACGGCACTCCGGCGTATACGATCAAAAAATTCGGAGTCGTGAACCGGTATGATCTGTCAAAGGAGTTCCCGGCGCTGACGCTGAGACGCACGGCGATCAAGAGCTGTGTGGATGAGATGCTCTGGATCTGGCAGAAGAAGTCCAACAATGTGAATGAGTTAAAGAGCCATATCTGGGACAGCTGGGCAGATGAGACAGGTTCCATCGGGAAAGCATACGGCTACCAGATGGGGGTAAAGCATCAGTATAAAGAGGGCATGATGGACCAGACGGACCGGGTGATATTTGATCTGAAGAACAACCCGTACAGCCGCAGGATCATGACGAACATCTATGTGCATCAGGATCTCCACGAGATGAACCTGTATCCCTGCGCGTACAGCATGACCTTTAACGTGACAAAAGAAAAAGACAGCGATGTGCTGACACTGAACGGGATCCTGAACCAGCGCTCCCAGGACGTGCTCACGGCGAACAACTGGAATGTCTGCCAGTACGCGGTCCTGCTCCACATGCTGGCGCAGGTGTGCGGCATGAAGGCGGGCGAGTTCGTCCATGTGATCGCGGACGCGCATATTTACGACCGCCATATCCCCATGATCGAGGAACTGATCGCAAGAGAACCTTATCCGGCTCCGAAATTCTGGCTGAATCCGGATGTGAAGGATTTCTATGATTTCACACCGGATGACGTCAGGCTGGACGATTACGAGACGCATCCGCAGATCAAAAATATTCCGGTGGCGGTATAAAGCGCGGGGAGCAGAAAAGTATACCTGCTGCGGAGCAGATAAGAGCAGTAAAGCAGCTTTGAAGCGGCAGCGGACTGTGGAAAACGAGAATGGAGGAGAAGAGATGAAAGCGATTTTGTCAGCGGATAAAAACTGGGGGATCGGATATCAGAACAGGCTTCTGACAAGGATCCCTTCGGATATGAAATTTTTCAGAGAGACTACGACAGGCAGGGTCGTTGTGATGGGGCGGAAGACCCTGGAGAGCTTTCCAAACGGCCTGCCTTTGAAAAACAGGACCAATATCGTCCTCACAGGAAATAAAGATTATGACGTGAAAGACGCGGTCATCGTACACTCAAAAGAAGAACTCCTGGAAGAACTCAAAAAATACAGTCCCGACGATATCTACGTGATCGGCGGGGAGAGTATCTACCGGATGATGCTTCCGTACTGTGACACAGTCTATGTGACGAAGATCGACCACGCCTTCCAGGCGGATACATTTTTCCCGAACCTGGACGAGATGGACGAGTGGGTGATGACGGAGGAGAGTGAAGAACAGACCTGTTTTGACCTTGAGTTCACATTCACAAAATACGAACGCCGATAGGATGAGGATATGACAAGGATGAAAAAAAGACCAGGACGGGGGATGAGAAGAGGGAAGATGCGCAGGAGCGTTCTGCTTGCAGGATGCATTCTCTTATCCGGAAGCCTGCTCGCAGGCTGCGGAAGGACAGGAACGCCGGCTGCTGCGGAGGAGTCCGGAGACGGCGGTAAGATCAGCGTGGTGACTACGATCTTTCCCCAGTATGACTTTGTGCGCCAGATCGCAGGAGACAAGGTGGAACTGAAGATGCTCTTAAAACCGGGGGAGGAGACCCATTCCTATGAGCCTACCCCTCAGGACATCATCGCCATACAGAACAGTGATGTGTTCATCTATGTGGGCGGGGAGAACGATGCCTGGGTGGAGGACATCCTGGAATCCATGCCGGACTCTGACATGGTCACGCTGAAACTGATGGACTGTGTGGACGCGGTGGAAGAAGAGCAGGTGGAGGGGATGCAGGCAGAGCCGGGACACAGCCATGAGGAAGAGGAAGGGCACGACCACGAGGAAGAGGAAGAAGCGGAAGCCCATTCTGTCCATGGGATCGACGAGCATGTGTGGACCGCACCGGAGAATGCCTCCGCCATCGTTGGAGCGATCCGGGACATCCTCATGGAGGAGGATCCGTCCAATGCAGGGAACTATGAGGAGAACGCCGCGGTTTACCGGGAAAAGCTCGATGAACTGGATCAGGAGTTCCGGGATGTGGCGGACAGCGCGAAGCGGAACCTGCTGATCTTCGGGGACCGTTTCCCGTTCCGGTATTTTGCAGATGCATACGGCATAGACTATTATGCGGCTTTCCCGGGGTGCGCTTCCGATACGGAGCCCAGCGCGGCGACCATGGCATTCCTGATCAATAAAGTGAAGGAAGAGCAGGTTCCGGCGGTATTAAAAATGGAACTCAGCAACGAAAATATCGCCAATGCGATCGCAGAGGCGACAGGGACAGAGGTGAAAACGTTCTATAGCTGCCATAACCTGACAGCAGAAGAGTTTGAGAACGGGGAGACCTACCTGAGCATGATGCAGAAAAACGTGGAGACTCTGAAGGAGGTATTGAACTGATGGCTCTGATAAAGTGTGAGGATGTATCCATCGGATACGAGGGACAGACCGTGGTCCGGGACCTGAATTTCCAGATCGACAGCGGGGATTACCTCTGTATCGTAGGAGAGAACGGCTCGGGAAAGAGTACGCTGGTGAAGAGCCTTCTGGGGCTGAAAGCCGTGGAGAGCGGGCGGATCCTGTTCGGCGGCGGGCTCAGGCAGCAGGAGATCGGATATCTGCCCCAGCAGACCGACATACAGAAGGATTTTCCGGCAAGCGTGTATGAAGTGGTCCTCTCCGGCAGACTGAACAGCAGGGGGCTGAAGCCATTTTACAGCCGGGAGGATAAACAGCAGGCGTATGAGAAGATGGAGATGCTGGGGATCCGGGACCTGTCCAGACAGTGTTTCCGGGATCTGTCCGGGGGACAGCGCCAGAGAGTCCTTCTGGCGAGGGCGCTGTGCGCCACAAAGAAGCTGCTCCTTCTGGATGAGCCGGTGACCGGGCTGGATCCTATCGTCACAACGGAATTTTACGAACTGATCCGTCAGATCAACCGGGATTCCGGCATCGCTGTGGTGATGGTGTCCCACGATATAGAAAGCGCGGTGAAAGACGCCACCCACATCCTGCACCTGCAGGAGAAAGTCCTCTTCTTCGGCACAGCAGAGGACTATCAGAGGAGCCGGGTGGGAAGAACATTTCTCGGAGGTGGACAGGATGATTGATACAGTGATGGAGATGCTCTCCTATCCCTTTATGGTCAGGGCATTCACGGTCGGCGCGCTGGTGGCGCTCTGCTCGGCGCTGCTCGGCGTGAGCCTTGTACTGAAACGGTATTCCATGATCGGAGACGGGCTGTCCCATGTGGGGTTCGGGGCCCTTGCGGTGGCTGCGGCGCTGAACGCGGCCCCTCTCGCCGTGGCGATCCCGGTGGTCATCGTGGCTGCGGTGCTGCTCCTGCGCATCAGCGGAAACAGCAGGATCAAGGGGGACGCGGCGATCGCCCTGATCTCCACCAGCTCCCTTGCCGTGGGTGTGATGGTGATCTCACTCACCACAGGGATGAACACGGATGTGTATAACTATATGTTTGGAAGTATCCTCGCGATGAGCGGGGAGGATGTGCGTCTCAGTGTGATACTCTCCGTGGTCGTGCTGTTTCTCTTTATCTTCTTCTACCAGAAGATCTTTGCCATCACATTTGACGAGACATTTGCCCAGGCGACCGGGGTGAAGGCGGGGCTGTACAACACGCTGATCGCGGTGCTGACAGCGGTGACCATCGTGCTGGGCATGCGTATGATGGGGGCGCTGCTGATCTCCAGCCTGATCATCTTCCCGGCGCTGACGTCCATGCGGGTGTGCAGGACGTTCCGGAGCGTGATCATCAGTTCGGCAGTGGTATCTGTGGTCTGCCTGATCGCGGGGATCATGGTCTCCTACCTGTGTTCCACTCCCGCGGGAGCGAGCGTGGTCATGGCAAATATCGTGGCGCTGATCATCTATTCATTGATCGGAGTCCTGCGAAACCGTGGGATCCGCCGGTCTTGAAAACATCGGTAAGAAGCAAGAAACTGCTCTCAGGAGGGAACTATGACGGCGGCAGCGGCAGTATGTACGGCGGTTCTTGGAACAGCCTATGTATATCTCAAGAAAAAGGACAAACCAAAGGCACTTGTATGTAAGGCCCTCGCAACGTTTATGCCGGCGCTTTTACTGCTTCGGGCATTTCCGGGCGTGGGAAGCGGGGAGATATCCTTTCCTCTGTTCGGATGGACCCTGGCGGCGCTGGCGTTCTATATCGCGGCGGATGTACTCCTGGAGTGCAGGTTTATTGCAGGGGCAGTAACGTTCAGCCTGGGACATATCTGCATGGCAGCGGGATTTCTCGCCGGCGGAGAACTGAGAGTCTCTCCCGGGGCAGAGAACGGAGAGGTCCTCGGTCTGGCAGCAGGATGCGCCGTGCTGGCATTGATGCTAGTGGCAGCGGCATGCCTTGTGCTGAGAAAATACATTCCGCACCTCAAGGCGAAGAAGCTCCTCCTGCCGGCAGTATCCTACGTCTCCATACTGAGTGTGATGGCTGCGCTGGCGATCCTTGCAGGGATCCGGACAGGTGGGCCGGAGGGGATGCTCTCTGCTGCAGGCGGGATCGCGTTTGTGATCTCTGATATCCTTCTCGGTATGAACCGGCTGGGGAGGAAGCACAGCGGCAGAAAAAGAGCGGCTGTGCTTATCCTGTACTATCTTTCGGTATATCTCCTCTCGGTGAGAGTGTGGATGTAGATGTTAAAAAAGATCAAGAAAACGTGATTGACAAAGTTAAAAATACACACTATAATGTATTTAAATTTTTAACAAAAATGCAGTGACAGGGAGGAGTACATGGTCTTCGGAAGCAAAGAGAGGAGATGGATGGTGAGAATCTCCGTGACGGGATCCTGGAAGTAGCCCTCGAGCAGTGGACCGAACGACAGAAGATACAGCCCGAAAGTCCGACCTGAGAAGAAAGGACGGATCGCGGCAGGAGAAGGCATCTGTTCAGTAGGCTCCAACGTTTTTCCCGCGTTACAGGGAAACGGTATCGGATGAAGTCCCGTACCGGCAGAGCGCAGAGAGATCTCTCTGAATTTAGGTGGTAACACGGATGAAGATTCGCCCTAAGCATGTGACGTGCTTAGGGTTTTCTTTTTCAGTGTGAGAAGTTAAAAGGAGGTAGTACATTGAGACAGATCACGGGGAACAAGTTACTTGTAAGGGCATTAAAAGAAGAAGGAGTGGATACGATCTTCGGATATCCGGGAGCGTGCACGATCGACATCAGCGACGAACTCTATAAGCAGGATGAGATCAGGGTGATCCTGCCCAGGCATGAGCAGGCGCTGGTCCATGAGGCGGATGCATATGCGAGGACGACAGGGAAAGTGGGCGTGTGCCTGGTGACCAGCGGTCCCGGAGCGACAAACCTGGTGACGGGACTTGCCACGGCAAACTATGACAGCGTGCCCCTCGTCTGTTTTACCGGACAGGTGGCAAGACATCTGATCGGGAATGACGCCTTCCAGGAAGTGGATATCGTCGGGATCACGCGCAGCATCACAAAATACGGTGTGACGGTCCGCAGGAGAGAGGACCTGGGAAGGATCATAAAAGAGGCGTTTTATATCGCCCGGACAGGAAGACCGGGACCTGTGCTGATCGACCTGCCAAAGGACGTGATGGGCGAACTGGGAAGCGCAGAGTACCCGAAGACAGTAAATATCCGGGGATATAAGCCGAACACGAGCGTCCATATGGGACAGCTCAAGCGGGCGATCAAGATGCTGAAAAAAGCGGAAAGGCCGCTGTTCCTTGCGGGAGGAGGCGTGAACATCGCTAGGGCGGACAAAGTGTTCACAGAGGTGGTAGATAAGACAAATGTTCCGGTCGTCACAACGATCATGGGGCGCGGCGCGATACCAACGAACCACCCGCTGTTTATCGGGAATCTTGGGATGCACGGGGCGTATGCGGCGAATATGGCGGTCAGTGAATGCGACCTCCTGTTTTCCATCGGAACAAGGTTCAATGACCGTATCACGGGGAAACTCCACGCGTTTGCGCCGAAGGCACAGATCGTCCACATCGATATCGATACGGCCTCTATCTCCAGAAATATCCAGGTGCACGTTCCTATTGTCGCAGACGCTCTGGAGGCGGTCACGAAGATGAACGAGTATGTGGAACCATGCGAGACGAAAGACTGGCTAAAACAGATCAGTGAGTGGAAGGAGGAGCATCCTCTGACTATGAAAAACAGACCGCAGATGGGACCGAAAGATATCCTTGATGAGATGAACCGTCAGTTTGACGACGCCATCATCGCAGCGGATGTGGGACAGCATCAGATGTTCGTGGCACAATACACAGAAATTACGGAGAAGAAACAGCTCATCATGTCCGGCGGCCTTGGGACCATGGGATACGGATTCCCGGCTGCGGTCGGCGCCCAGCTCGGCAATCCGGACAAGACGGTCATCGCCGTATCCGGAGACGGCGGGATGCAGATGAACATCCAGGAGTTTGCGACTGCTGTCCTGGAGGAACTTCCTCTGATCCTCTGTGTGTTCAACAATGAATATCTGGGAATGGTGAGACAGTGGCAGAAACTGTTCTACGGGAAGCGCTACGGTATGACGAACCTGCGCGCCGGCGCTCTCTACAGGAGGACGCATGGCGAGGAGATGCCGGAGTACACACCGGATTTTGTGAAGCTTGCAGAGAGCTACGGGGCAGCCGGGATCCGAGTGACGAAGAAAGAAGAGATCGCCCCTGCGTTTGAAGAGGCGAAGAAAAACAGGAGCAGAAAGATCCCGACACTGATCGAGTTTATCATCGATCCGGAGGAACTGGTATATCCGATGGTGAAGCCGGACGGTACGCTGGAAGATATGATCATGGACTGTTAGTTGAAAGGAGAAGGAAAATGGATAATAATATGAAAAAAAGATGGATCTCCCTCTATGTAGAAAACCAGGTCGGCGTACTTTCAAAGATCTCCGGGCTTTTTTCGGGAAAATCCTATAATCTGGACAGCCTTACAGTCGGAACGACAGAAGACCCTACCGTATCCAGGATGACGATCGCGACGGTGAGCGATGACGAGACGTTTGAACAGATCAAAAAGCAGCTTAACCGGATGGTCGAGGTGATCAAAGTGATCGACTTCACGGATATCTTTGTCAGGATGAAAGAGATCCTTTATGTCAAAGTGTTCAAATGTACTCCGGAGGACAAGGTGGAAGTATTCCAGATCGCAGAGACGTTTAAGGCAAAGGTCATCGACTACGGACGGGACAGTGTGCTTGTGGAATTTGTCCAGACCGCCACAAAGAATGACGCGGTGGTCAAACTGATGAAGGAGGAATTCAAGACGATCGAGGTAGTGAGAGGCGGAAGCGTCGGGATCGAGTCGATCAGCATGATGGAGAGATAGAAGAGCAGTCAGGAAAAAAGAGTGAAAGAAATTTGAGAGTGATAAAAGAAAGACATAACGGTGCGGTCTGCATGATTTTTGAAAATGCATGCGGACCGCACTGTTTTTTGACTGAATCTGTCTGCCGGTACCTGTCAGGAGCCAAACGCCTGTTTTAAAAGGTCCACCGATGTGCGGATCTCCCGGCTGTCAGTCTGCAGGATCTTATAGTCGCTGCTCTCTGAAAGACCAAGACCGATACCATCTTTTCGGAATGTCATGGAGCTTTCCAGCTCTGTCTTTCCGGACATGTGATAGGATGAGATGCCCGTGTATGGGATAAGATTCCGGATCGGTCCGGGACCGATCCCTGATGCGGCGAGGATCTCAATGCGTCCCCGGCTTTTTTCCTGAAGTTCTTTTAAAAGTTCTCTTCCCTCCCAGGCTGTAGGAGCCTGTCCGCTCGTCAGGATCGTGTCAAATCCCATTTCTACTGCCTGTTCCAGCGCCTGGAACGGATCTGCGCACACATCGAAGGCGCGGTGGAGCGTGATATCCATGGAGCGTGCCTCCTGTTTCAGTTCGGAGAGCTGTTCTGTGTTCAGGGTCCCGTCAGGGTTCAGGATCCCCACGACGACACCGTCTGCCCCCTCCTCACGGAAGATGGCGACTTCTTCTCTCAGTTCCTCAAATTCGTAACTGTCATAGCAGTAATCACCGTATCTGGGGCGGAGCAGCACCCGGATCTTAAGATCTGTATATTTCCGGATCTGGCGGAACAGCGGGACAGACGGAGAGACTCCTCCGATCACGAGATCGCTGCACAGTTCGACCCGGCTGGCCCCCCCTTTTTCCGCCTCGATGGCGGAGCGTACACTGTCTACACATGCTTCAAGAATATACTTTGCCATTACTTTCCTCCTTGATCGTTATCAGATGGTGTAGAGTATATCATAAATGAGAAGAAGACGAAAGATATGTATTGAAAAAAGCGGTAAGGAAAAGATGCGGGAAAATCGATCTGACCAGAGGATTGTTTTGACAGAAAGAGGAAGAGGTATTATCATTAGAATACAAAACAACAGGAAAGGAGCAGCGGCTTGGGGCGGACGAAATCGTCTGATGCCGCAAAAGAAACATGAAAGTATTAAAAGAAAAAAAGATCTTTACCGGTACCGGTGTGATCGAAAACGGGTATGTACGTTACGGAGAGCGGATCTCAGAGGTGGGCGAGATGCGGGAGTTCATTCCGCGTGAGGATGACCAGGTCATTGATGTGGAAGGAAGATATGTGATCCCGGGATTTATTGATGTCCACAGCCACGGGGGATACGGTTATGACAGTATGGATGCTTCCCCGGAAGAGATCGACCGGATGGTGCGCATGATGGCGGCGCGCGAGGGGATCACATCTTATTTCTGTACAACGATGACACAGACCTATGATAATATTGAAAAAGCAATGGTGAACATCAGAAAAGCGGCGGAGAAAAATCCTGTGATCCAGGGGATCCATCTGGAAGGGCCGTTCATTTCCGTAAACTATAAAGGTGCCCAGGACCCGTCCTACATCAAGACGCCGGATGAGAATGTGCTGGCTCACTGGAATGAACTGAGCGGAAACCGGATCCGTATCGTGACCTATGCGCCGGAGGAGGCTTCGGAAGAATTTGAAAACTGGTGCCTGGAAAACCGGATCATCCCCAGCGCGGGTCATTCAAACGCCACATATGATGAACTGTGCGCTTCAAGGGCACGCCATGTGACCCATCTGTATAATGCCCAGAAGGGGCTGAACCACAGGGAGCCGGGAGTGACCGGATACGGACTTCTGACGGACGGAGTGAACGCAGAACTGATCTGTGACGGGATCCACATCCGTCCTCAGATGATCGATCTGGCTTACAAAGTAAAGGGAAGCAGCGGGATCGAACTGGTCACGGATTCCATGCGCGCCAAAGGGATGCCGGAAGGAAAAAGTGAACTGGGAGGCCAGACTGTGTATGTGAAGAATGGAACAGCACGCCTGGAGGACGGGACCATCGCAGGCAGTGTCCTCATGTATATCGATGCGTTCCGTAACATCATGAAGTTTACCGGAGCGTCTCTGGAGGATGCGGTGAAGATGAGTTCGGGCAATCAGGCGAAAGAGTTCGGCCTCACACAGAAAGGAGAGATCAGGACCGGAAGAGATGCCGATCTTGTGATCCTGGATGAGGAGTATGGTCTAATGGGAACGATCAGCATGGGAGAACTGGTGAGAGAGTAAAGAGATGAGCGGCTGAACGGATGAGGCGAGGATGCCGGGGATGCCGTCGTCAAGGAATAGCCGTCGGGAGACTGCTGCAGGGTAAAGGGATGACATCCCATTTGGGCAGGGACCCGACGACTTTTTTTGTTTATAATAAACTTTGTTCTATGCCTCTGCATACTCACTCTGAAAGGTTCAGAGATTGAAAAGGTGCGTCGCGATATTAAAGTAGATCAGGATCGAGAAAATATCTACCAGTGTGGTGATCAGAGGCGAAGCCATGATCGCCGGATCTAAGTGGATCTTACTTGCCAGGAGCGGGAGCATACATCCAACCATCTTTGCCGCGACCACTGTGCCGATCAGAGACAGAGCGATGACAAGCGCAAGGGATGCATCCTGATACTGTATCATGATGCGGATACCGTTCGTGACCGACAGTACCGCGCCTACAACAAGAGAAATGCGGAATTCCTTGAAGACTACGCGGAAGATATCGCGGAAGCGGATCTGTGAAAGAGCCAGCCCGCGTATGATCAGGGTGGAACTCTGGGAACCGCAGTTACCGCCGGTATCCATCAGCATGGGGATAAAGGAAACGAGCAGCGGGATCGCGGCGAAAGCCTCCTCATATTCGTTGATGATCGTTCCTGTGATGATAGAAGTAAACATCAGGATGAGCAGCCAGGGAATCCGGTTTTTTGCATGTGATAGTACAGATGTCTCAAAATAAGTCTTCTCGCTGGGATTCATTGCCGCCATCTTGGTGATATCCTCCGTTGCCTCTTCCACCATGACGTCCATCGCGTCGTCAAAGGTGACGATTCCCACCATATAGTCTTCTTCGTCGAGGACAGGGATCGCGATCAGGTCATATTTGCGGAACAGGCGGGCAACCTCTTCCTGATCCGTATGGGTGCGGACGGAAATGAGTTCTTTTTCCATCAGTTCCCCGATCTGCATCTCGTCGTCTTCTGTCATCAGCTCTTTGGCGGATACAGTGCCGATCAGTTTTCTCTGCTCCGTCACGTAGCAGGTATAGATCGTCTCTTTGTGGATACCGGTCCGCTTGATATGCGCCATAGACTGCGCTACGGTCATATTTTTCCGGAGGCTGACGTACTCGGTCGTCATGATGCTGCCGGCGCTGTCGTCGGGATAGTTTAAAAGTTCATTGATCTTGACACGGTCGGCAGGAGAAACAGCGTCCAGGATCCGGCTTACCAGATTGGCAGGAAGCTCTTCCAGCATATCTACCGTGTCGTCCATGTACAGGTCGTCGAGAAGTTCTTTGAGTTCTTTCTCCGTGAAGACTTCCACAAGATAGGTCTGCATGGATGAATCCATGTTGGCAAATACCTCAGCCGCCTTATCCTTGGGGATCAGGCGGAAGGCGAGCGCCAGCTCTTTATCTTCCAGTTCGGCGAGCAGCAAGGCTATGTCCACTTCGTTCATTACATCCAGAATGCTCCTCGCAGCTTTGAACTGACGCTGCTGGAGGAGTTTTACAAAAATATCTTTGTTCATGATGATTACCTCTCTTTATCAGATTTTTCATTTTTAAGCTGCACAAGTGACAACTGGCACCAGAGTCCATAACCTCACCTCCTTTTAAGTACAGAATATGTTCAAAAGTGACCGTACGGCGGCCGGCAGATCCTGCTCACAGCACTCCTTATATTTCAAGCAGTTCTTTTGAGAAGAGCGCCTTATGAGATAAAAAAGGACCCTGCCAATGCCTGAACAATGACAGAGTCCGAAACAGAATCTTACTCATGATAAACGCATCGTCCAAGCTTTAGTATCACAGGGCATATCAATTGCATTAGGCAGCGCCTTCACGACGCAGCCTGCTGACCAACACTTTGTGTCTCCACAATCTCGCGGCAGCAATCTTCGGGATTTACCCAATCCCTGTGGTAACCTCACCTACCGAATGATGTATTCTTTTTACCTGATTATTGTAGTCCAGGAAACCAGGTATGTCAAGAAAAAATATCCCGCTTTCACATATGTTTCCTGCGTTATCATATTAAATTAGTGAAATTGGATGAGAAATCTGTTATAATGGTGCGTGGTACGAAGATCATATCCTTCTTGACAGGAAAGCCTGCTTTCCTGCACAGGGCGTACCGCTTATAGCAGGCAGAAAAGAGGAAGAGATTATGGAGTATAAGATCACCGGTTACAAACCGGAAAAACTGTTTCATTTTTTTGAAGAGATCAGTGCGATCCCGAGAGGCTCGGGAAATGAGAAAGGGATCAGCGATTATCTCGTAAAGTTTGCAGAAGACAGAGGACTCTGGGTATATCAGGACGACGCATACAATGTGATCATCAAGAAGGGCGGAAGCAAAGGTGCTGAGGACCGTCCGGCAGTGATGCTCCAGGGACACATTGATATGGTGTGTGAGAAAGTAGCAGGTGTGGAGCACGATTTTGAGAAAGACGGGCTGGATCTTGTGGTAAAGGACGGCGTGCTCACAGCAGACGGCACGACTCTGGGAGCAGATAACGGCGTGGCTGTGGCTCTTATGCTGATGGTGCTCGACGACGAAGATATCGCGCATCCGCCGGTAGAATGCGTATTTACCACAGAGGAAGAAGTAGGACTGAACGGTGCGAGGACACTTGACAAGTCTCAGATCTCCGCAAGGACCATGATCAACATGGATTCGGAAGAAGAGGGAGTGGCGACCATCAGCTGCGCAGGAGGACTCCGCATCGAGTGTGCCAGACCGATCGTAAGAGAAAAAGCAGAAGGAACTCTGCTCACCATTGAGATTTCAGGTCTGAAAGGCGGGCATTCAGGAACAGATATTGACAAAGAACGTCAGAATGCCATCCGCACAATGGCGAGGATGCTGTACCAGCTCATGAAGAACACAGACGGGAAGCTGGTCGCATTTTCCGGAGGAAACAAAGACAATGCGATCCCGAGAGAGTGCATGGCGTCCCTGATCTATGCGGATGCCCGGCAGGCAGAGAAAGCGGAAGCGCTTGCATGCAGCCTTGCCGAAACGATGGCGGATGAGATCACTCCGTATGAAGAGAACTTCACCTGTGAGATCTCTTCTGAGGAGGGAAGGACAGCAGATGCCATCCCTGCGGAGGATGCAAAGGCGTTCATCACGGCGATGTATCTGGCTCCCAACGGTGTCCAGAGCCGGAATATGAAACTGGATGGATTTGTGGTCGTATCGAGCAACATGGGCGTTGTCCGTGCGGAGGATGACCGTCTTGTGATCGTCTTTTCACCCCGCTCTTCCGTAGCATCGCTTCAGGAAGAGATGAAGACACGGCTGGGACTGCTGGCTGAGACGTTTGGATTTACCGCTTCATACGCGGGAGAGTACCCGGGATGGAGCTACAAAGAAGTGTCTCCGGTACGCGAAGTATTCCAGGAGAGTTATCGTGAACTGTTTGGAGAAGAACTTAAAACAGAGGCACTCCATGCGGGACTGGAATGCGGGCTGTTCTCCGATGCGATCCCGGGACTGGATGCGATCGCAGTGGGACCGACTCTCAACAATGTCCACACACCGGAAGAGAACCTTCCTCTGGATTCGTTCGAGAGGTTCTATGAGCTGCTCAAAGACGTGCTGAGGAGACTTGCAGAGAGATAATGCCACAGGGCAGATCTCCGGAGCAGAAAGAAAATCTTAACCTTTATAAATGACGCAGGCCCTGCCTGTATTGCATCACAGTGTTCATGCAATACAGGCAGGGCCTGCTCAGTCTGTAAGGATCATTGAGAACGGAGATCTCTGCGTTGCCGGATCCTGTAAGATTCATTTCTTTAAACTGTATACTCTCTTCCCTCCCTGAGTCTCCTCGGTTATGATCCGCTGCTTTACCATATAGGGAAGAATGGAATCGAGAAATTTTTTCGGGTCTGTGACAGCGATCTTTTCCCGGCTGAAGGGTTGTTTCGCGGCCAGATCTTTTATCACCGGTTCCAGATCCTGCTGGCTCATCGCTCCGTTTTTGCGGAGTGCTCTTTTTATCTTTGCGACTCCCTTTGCAGAGAGCAGGTTTGACAGGTCCTGCTGCTGCCTTATGGAACGCCAGAGCCCCCATGCATAGATGACAGCGGTAACGAGAGCGAAGAGCAGTACGTAAGGGATGTAATGAATTATTGTTTCCATTTTTCTCCTTTCCAGCGAATCAGATGGTTATCATGGAGGATCTCAAGGAACTTGATGAGCCGGGAGAGAGATTTCTCCATACCAGGAAATTTTTCGTCCAGTTTCTTTGAGATCTGATGGACGTCGCTGATGTCATCAATGATGAGCCACACAAAGCTGCCGTAAGCATCCAGCTTGATATCGCTCACCCGAGGACGATGGAAGAAGCGCTGCGCGATCCTGTGATAGAAGCCCTTCCACTCGATCTCCAGAGTAACGATGCCTTCTTCATCTGTGTGATATTGGATCTCCGGATCTTTCACCGGGATATAGTCCAGATAATTTTTTGACTGCTTGGCTTTCATTTCGCGTATCAGGTCCTCCTTTTGAACTTCTGTACCGGTCAGTGCAGTCCTGACGGCCACTTTCATTGATATTCTGGATCGTACAGATATGACGATCCGTAAATACTTTAACTTATAAAGAAGCAGCCTGCAAGCAGCAGGCTGCAACAAGTGCTGAAAAACGTTAAATTAAGATTATTTCTCTTTCTTCATACATACTTTGTACAGATAGAACAGAAGTACGATAAAGATGATCAGGCTTCCGATCTGCGGAAGTGAGAAGTCAAGTTTGATCGCAGAATCCACACCGGCAACGGCAAGGATAGCAAGGACGATGCCCATGATACCTTCTCCGGCGATCAGACCGGATGTAAACAGGACACCGCGGTCTCCGCGCTCTTTCTTCTCCCCATCGGTGCCTTTGATCTTCTCTACGATGAAGCGGACAGCACCACCTGCCATGATTCCGGCACTTAAAGAGAACGGCAGATACATACCTACTGCGAACGGCATTACCGGGATCTTGAGGATCTCAGCCACAACTGCGACAAATACACCGATGAGGATCAGTGCCCACGGAAGATCTGCGTTCATGATACCTTCTACGAGCATCTTCATCATGGTAGCCTGTGCTGCCGGGATCTTTTCTGTTCCGTATCCCCATGCCTCGTTCAGGAGATAGAGCACGAATCCGATAGCTGCCGCAGATACGACAACGCCCAGCATCTCACCGATCTGCTGTTTCTTCGGTGTAGCTCCAACGATAAATCCGGTCTTCAGGTCCTGTGAAGTATCTCCTGCGATAGCAGCGACGATACAGATGATACCGCCGATGGCAATGGCGCCTACCATACCTGTTGTGCCGTCTGTCCCTGTTGCTTTCAGGAGCAGAGTCGCGATGATCAGGGTTGCGATCGCCATACCGGATACCGGGTTATTGGAAGATCCGATCAGTCCAACCATACGGGAGGAAACAGATGCAAAGAAGAACCCGAAGATCACGATGATAAGCGCGCCGACCGGATTGACCGGAAATGTCGGTACAAGCCAGATCAGGATCACGATCACCAGCATCATTCCAAGGAGCAGAGGCATCGGAAGATCCTGCTGTGTACGGATCGTATTTGTGTTTGCATGTTTCTTGGACATGCTCTGCATCGCCTGCTTGAATGTGCGGATGATCAGCGGGAAGGTCTTGATCAGGCTGATCAGACCGCCGGCTGCAACAGCGCCTGCACCGATGTATTTTACATATGTATCCCAGAGATCAGCCGGAGCCATGGATGAGATCGGGACCTCACCCGGGAAGATCACAGCGTCTCCGCCGAACAGTGCGATCGCCGGCATGAGAACAAACCAGCTTAATGTACCGCCGGCCAGCATGTAGCTGGAGATCTTCGGACCACAGATGAAGCCGACACCTGCAAGTGACGGAAGCACCTGGATACCGATCTGTGAACCTGCGAAGCCTTTGAACGCATATCCGATCTCGCTCGGGAAGAATCCCAGACCGTCTGCGATGAATTTATATACAGCTGCAATTCCCAGACCCTTGAAGACAGAACCTGCCTTGCTTCCGCCTTCCTCTCCCGCAAGAAGGACTTCCGCACATGCGGTTCCTTCCGGGAAGGGAAGTGTTCCGTGTTCCTCAACGATCAGTGCCTGGCGGAGCGGGACCATGAAACATACTCACAGGATACCGCCGAACAGTGCGATGAGGAAAATTGTCAGGATGCTTGGAAACTCGATCTTTCCTTCCTCAGCCCATAAGAATAGTGCGGGCAGAGTAAAGATCGCGCCTGCCGCGAGTGACTCGCCGGCAGAACCGATCGTCTGTACCATGTTGTTCTCAAGGATGGAATCCCTGCGAAGGATGATACGGATGATACCCATTGAGATAACAGCCGCCGGGATCGATGCAGAGACCGTCATTCCGACGAGAAGTCCAAGGTAAGCGTTTGCCGCGCCGAATACAACGGCAAGGATACAGCCGATCAGGACAGAAGTGATCGTAAATTCCGGAACGATCTTGTCAGCCGGAATATACGGTTTGAAATCATTCTTGTTGTCCATTGAACTTTTCATTCCTTTCTTTTTTCTTTTGATATAATTTTAACGCTTTTTTAACACAGCTTTAAGATTATATCACTTTATCACAAGAAAGGGAAGTGGAAAAGACAAAAAGTTTGTTAGTGCCAAGATGTACAAAATGTGTTAAACTTGTTACAGTTCCGGATAAAAGAGGGTTAGATCAGGAATCTCCTGACGGGAACGAATCCGGGAACAGAAAAGCGCCGGTGGCAGGCAGACGCAGACGCCGGGGAGGGAAGGATGACAGCTCAGATGGAAGCATATACAGGATTTGCCCAGGTATATGACATATTTATGGATAATATTCCCTATGGAGAATGGGGGGGATATCTCGTTTCTCTGCTCAGAGAATATGGTGTGGACGAAGGACTGGTCCTGGAGTTGGGATGCGGCACCGGAAGCATGACAGAGATACTGGCAGGATACGGATACGACATGATCGGTGTGGACAATTCGGAGGACATGCTGGAGATCGCAATGGAGAAAAAGATCGGATCAGGACATGATATCCTGTATCTTCTCCAGGATATGAGAGGATTCGAACTCTACGGCACGGTGCGCGCAGTTGTCAGCGTCTGCGATTCTGTCAATTATATCACAGAACCGGAGGAACTCAGAGAGGTGTTCCGGCTGGTGAACAATTACCTGGATCCGGGAGGTGTGTTTATCTTTGATTTTAACACAGAATACAAGTACCGGGAGATCCTGGGCGAGCAGACGATCGCGGAGGACCGTGGAGAGTGCAGTTTTATCTGGGACAACTGTTATTATGAGGAAGAGCGGATCAATGAATATGACCTGACTCTTTTTATCAGGGACGAGGAAGCGTCACATGCAGGGGGTGAACTTTACCGGAAGTATCAGGAGACGCATTTTCAGAGGAGTTATACGCTGAATGAGATGAAAGAACTGATCAGAAAGTCAGGGCTGGAATTTGTTACGGCGTATGATGCTTTTACAAAGGTAAGTCCGGGAGATAGAAGTGAGCGGATCTATGTGGTCGCACGGGAATCCGGGAAAAGAAGAAAATAAATATATATAGAAGAAATGGAGAAAACAAGATATGGGAGATTATATCGTAAGAGCAGCGGCGGCAAATACCCAGATCAGAGCATTTGCTGCAGTGACAACAGAACTTGTGGAGGAGGCGAGAAGGCGGCACGGCACCAGCCCGGTCGCGACAGCAGCCCTCGGGCGGCTGCTGACCGGCGGCGTGATGATGGGGAGCATGATGAAAAATGAAGAAGACATGCTGACCCTTCAGATCAAGTGCAGCGGGCAGATCGGAGGACTTACTGTGACTGCCGACAGTCAGGGAAACGTGAAGGGCTATGTTCACAACCCGGATGTTATGCTCCCCCCCAAGAACGGGAAGCTGGATGTGGGTGGTGCCCTGGGACAGGGAGTCCTCACCGTGATCAAGGATATGGGGTTGAAAGAACCTTATTCCGGACAGACGATCCTTCAGACCGGGGAGATCGCGGAGGACCTGACCTACTATTTCGCCACATCCGAGCAGGTGCCTTCCTCTGTCGGCCTGGGCGTGCTGATGGAGAAGGACAACACAGTGAGATGTGCGGGAGGTTTTATCGTCCAGGTCATGCCGTTTATCGAGGATAAAGTCCTGGAGAAACTGGAAGCCAACATCCAGAAGATCCAGTCTGTGACATCCATGCTGGACAACGGTCACACACCGGAAGAGATGCTGGGACAGGTACTGGAAGGTCTGGACCTGGAGATCACGGATACGCTTCCGGCAGGATTCCACTGCAACTGCTCCAAGGAGCGGATCGAGAAGGCGATCATCAGTATCGGGAAGAAAGAGATCCAGTCCATGATCGACGACGAAAAAGAGATCGAGGTGAAATGTCATTTCTGCAACACGGCTTACACGTACTCGGTGGAGGAACTGAAGGATCTGCTCAAGAAAGCAAAAAGGTAATATAGATATGAAAAAGTCCTCCGCATGACATGAAAAGCCAGAACTTTTTGTGGAAAACTTTCTGCGGAGCGACGGAAAGGCGGGAAAACAATGAAACATGGTTTTGTCAAAGTGGCGGCGGCGACCCCGGATATCAGGGTGGCGGATGTGTCCTACAATACGGAAAGAATCCTGGCTGATATCAGCGAGGCATGTGAGAACGGGGCGAAGATCCTGGTATTTCCGGAACTGTGCGTGACCGGATATACCTGCAGTGATCTGTTTACTCACGACATTCTTCTTCGGGCGGCAAAGGAAGCGCTTTTTGAGATCGCGGAGTATACTGCGGACAAGGATATCCTGGTGTTCGTGGGCGTGCCGCTGGATGTCGAGGGCAAGCTCTATAATGTGGCGGCGGCGCTGAACCGGGGGAAGGTCATAGGCCTTACCACAAAAACGTTCCTTCCCAACTATGGGGAGTTCTATGAGATGAGACAGTTCACTCCGGGACCGGATGAGGCGAGATACATCTCTTTTGAGGGCGACCGCGTTCCGTTTGGTCCCTGCATCCTGTTCCAGTCCACGGCAATGGAGGATCTGATCGTCTCGGCGGAGATCTGTGAGGATGTGTGGTCTCCCATCCCGCCCAGCATCAGCGCGGCGCTGGAGGGGGCGACTGTGATCGTCAACTGTTCTGCCAGTGACGAGACCATCGGAAAAGACTCTTATCGCCGGGAACTGATCTCCGGGCAGTCTGCCCGTCTGATCGCGGGATATGTCTATGCCAATGCCGGGGAGGGCGAGTCCACCACGGATCTGGTGTTCGGAGGGCATAATATCATCGCTGAGAACGGGAGCATCTTAAAAGAGGCAAAACGCTATCACAACGAGATCATATATTCCGAACTGGATATCCAGAGGATCGTGGGCGAGCGGAGAAAGAACACCACCTTCCAGACAGAGCAGTGCCGGACACTGATCAGGGTGCCTTTCTATATCGAGACCTCAAAAACCGAACTCACCCGGACATTCCCGAAGAAGCCCTTCGTACCTTCCGATGAGGCGGCAAGGGCGGAGCGCTGCGAGGAGATCCTCACGATCCAGGCCATGGGGCTTAAAAAGCGGCTTGCGCACACGAATTCCAGGACTGCAGTGGTGGGGATCTCAGGCGGTCTGGATTCTACACTGGCTCTTCTTGTGACTGCGCGTGCTTTTGACATGCTCGGAAAGGATAAAAAAGAGATCATCGCTGTGACCATGCCCTGTTTCGGGACTACGGACCGGACTTATCAGAACGCCTGTGAGATGGCACGCCAGGTGGGAGCAACATTGAAAGAAGTTCCCATTGCAGATGCGGTCAACATCCATTTCCGCGATATCGGACAGGATCCGGAGGATCACAGCGTGACTTATGAGAACTCCCAGGCAAGGGAGAGGACTCAGGTGCTGATGGATATCGCAAACAGGACCTGGGGCATGGTGATCGGAACCGGAGACATGTCAGAACTGGCTCTGGGGTGGGCTACCTACAACGGAGACCACATGTCCATGTACGGGGTCAATGCTTCTGTTCCGAAGACACTTGTGCGCCATCTGGTGAAATACGCGGCGGATGATACAAAGGATGAGAAACTGAAAAAAGTGCTCTATGACGTGCTTGACACGCCGGTGAGCCCGGAACTCCTTCCGCCCAAAGACGGAAATATCGCGCAGAAGACCGAGGACCTGGTAGGACCCTATGAGCTTCATGATTTCTTCCTCTATTATATGCTACGCTTTGGATATGAGCCGAGCAAGATCTTCCGCCTGGCGGAGAGGACATTCAAAGAGGACTATGACAAGGTGACGATCCTGAAGTGGCTTGAAACATTCTGCCGGAGATTCTTCTCCCAGCAGTTTAAGCGGTCCTGCCTTCCGGACGGTCCGAAGATCGGTACGGTGGCACTCTCTCCGAGAGGAGACTGGAGGATGCCAAGCGATGCGTGTGTCGCAGTCTGGCTGAAAGATCTGGGAAATGTCTCACTGAAGGAAAAAGAATAGATTTTTGGAAAGAAAAAAATGTGCTAAAAGAAAAGCTTGAGAAAGGAGAAGGAACACGATGAAACTGATCCGGACAGAAGACGCAGTGGGAAGCGTGCTCTGCCATGATATCACACAGATCATCCCGGGAGTTACAAAGGATGCGGTGTTCCGCAAAGGGCATATCGTGAGGGAGGAGGATATCCCGGTCCTTCTCTCAGTAGGAAAAGAACATCTGTATGTCTGGGAAGCCCAGGAAGGGATGCTCCATGAGAATGACGCGGCGGAGGTGCTGCGGCAGGTATGTCAGGGAGAATATATGAAAGCTTCTGAACCCAAGGAAGGAAAGATCGAACTGACGGCGGTGTGTGACGGACTTCTCAAGATCGACCGGGAGAAGCTGAACGCAGTCAACGCCATGGGGCAGATGGTGCTCGCGTCCCATCACGGCAATTTTCCTGTAAAGAAGGGCGACAAGATAGTCGGGATGCGCGTTGTCCCTCTCGTTATTGAAGAGGAGAAGATGAACCGTGTGAAGGAAATCTGCGGGGCTGAGCCAATCTTCCGGCTCCTTCCTTTCCGCGCGATGAAAGCAGGCATCGTTACGACGGGAAGCGAAGTTTATTATGGCAGGATCAAAGATCAGTTCACTCCTGTAGTAAAAGGAAAACTTGAGGAAGCCGGAATGGAAGTGATGGGCAATACGCTCTGCAATGACGATTCCGATATGGTGACAGAGGCGATAAAGAAATGGATCAAAAAAGGCGCGGATGTGGTCGTCTGCACCGGCGGCATGAGTGTGGATCCAGATGATAGGACACCGCTTTCCATCCGCAATGCCACGGATGAGGTGATCACCTATGGTGCTCCGGTCCTGCCGGGAGCCATGTTCATGCTGGCATATGCAGGGGAGGTCCCGGTGATGGGGCTGCCCGGGTGCGTGATGTACTCAAAGCGGACGATCTTTGACCTGGTCCTGCCCCGGATCGCAGCCGGAGAGCGGCTTGGCGCTGAAGATTTTTCCGTTTTGGGTGAAGGCGGGCTGTGTCTGAACTGCGGGGTGTGCACGTTCCCGAACTGCGGGTTTGGAAAGTAGGGTATACCGCGGCGTGCATTCTACGCCAGGGTAGTGCATTCATCCGCCGGATCCAGGTATTGATCGCAGGCACGCTCTCGCTTGGAAAACAACGCAGCGGTACATAGGTGCGCAGAGGACGCGCACCAAGGACCGGCGTTGTTTTACAGCCTTTGATCAACACCTGGATTCGGCTGGGCTGCTGGCTGCAGGCGGTGAGATGACGTGCGGCAGAAGCGAGAGGGATGAGCCGCTGGTTTGTATGAAAAATAAGAAGATTATGGTGTATTGAAAGGATGCTATGGGGAAGGGCATCTTTTTATATTGTGTTATGTTGACAATAGATATAGGAAAGGAATTGTATTTACGTTTATCAAGTAATGTTTTAAGCATAGAAAAACCACCCCGGAACTTTGGCGAGTTGGGGTGGTGATTCTATAAATTACCTTTTCAACGAGGTCAACCACTTTGGCGGTTGTTCCTTTTCCGTCTTTAATATAGCATATCTGGACGGATCATGCAAGACGCTCACCCGGATTTTCAGGGTTGTTTCATGAACTATTCATGAGCAGCACTACCTTTTATAATCTTAATTACATCCCCATATCGTTTCTGGTAAGCTGATCACGTAAAAAAATGCAAACTATCTCTCTATCTCTTTACAAGACTTTTTTTCAGAGGTAGTCTCTATATATAGTCAATACAGACTGGCTATGCCTTGAAATACATACTGTTCTCGCAAGGTGGCATTGTCACAAAAGCAGTCCATCATTTCTGTCATTATATTTGTCAGACCTGTCTCGTACATTGCCAGG
>DWXK01000096.1 GCA_019119205.1 Candidatus Mediterraneibacter intestinavium | reverse complement strand
TTGGGATATCGTTTGGTATATTCCCTTCTTCAAAGGAACACTGGCATGAAGAACAAACGATTAAATATAAAGTATTATGAGCTCCTGGCAAGACGTATACGCCAGAAGGACACCGCGGCATTTACCGAATTGTACAACGCTACCTATCCCGACTTCTTCCGGTATGCCTGTTATATTCTTAAAGATCATCATCTCGCGCAGGATGCACTGCAGGAGATTTATATTTCTATTTATAAAAACATCGCCTCTTTGAAAGAAGACCGTCTCCTCTATCCGTGGATGCGGCAGATCACTTATCATGTATGCTGTGACCTTCTCCGCAGATCCTCCAATATATCCCGCCATGAAGGCGTTGATCTTTCCGAATGGCAGGATGCCGGGAACAGTCTTTTCTCAGCGGAGGACAGTTTGCGCGAAGTATTTGACAACGATCTGTACGAACACATGTCGGCATGGCTTTCGGAACTCCCTTACCATGTCAGGACTGCGTTCACGCTTCGCCATATCAATGGTCTCAAACTGGAAGAGATCGCAGATTTCATGGACTGCAGTTTAAGTTCAGTAAAGCGTTATATCAAGACGGCTCGGACGCATCTTCAGAAAAGGATGAAGGAATATCAGCGCTGAGCCTTACAAGGAGTATTTATGCGCCGGAAATTCTATATGAAACATCTGATCAGCATATGGATCTGCCTGCTCGCGCTCCTGTTGTCCGGCTGCTCTGCCGCATCCGGAGACAGCCAGTCCGGCTCAGGCAGCGGGGCATCCGGTGGATCAGGTTCCTCCGGAGAGGGCGCCCGCCCCAACGATCCCGTCGTCTACATACCTGAAGCTCCGGGGACCTCCCTGATAGGCGCCGATCCTCTCATCATCGACGTCTCAAACTGTTCCAGCGGGTATGTGATGGCAAAGTACTCGGGCATTGCCGAGAAGGCGAATATCCAGATCACCGGAAGCGATGGGGTAAGTTATAAATATTTTCTCACGCCATCCGACAGTTATACCCCTCTTCCGCTGACAGCCGGGGATGGGACTTACCAGATCGACGGATACGAAAACATCTCCGGAAACGAATACGCCGTTCTTTTCCGTCAGACAATGGACGTCCGGCTCGAAGACGAGCTCCTCCCCTTCCTCTACCCCAGCCAGTATGTTAATTTCAATACCGATTCACAGGCAGTGCTTGCCGCTTCCGAGACAGTCCGGTCAGCGTCTGACGACCTGGAAGCCGTGGAGGATATCTATCATTTTGTGATCGGCAGCGTAGTCTATGATGAGGAGAAAGCAGAAAACGTAACCTCAGGATACCTTCCGGATGTGGACGAAACTCTTTCTTCCGGGAAGGGGATCTGCTTTGACTTCGCAGCTCTCACTGCGGCGATGCTCCGTTCCCAGGACATTCCCACCCGCCTGGAGATCGGATACTCGGGATCGATCTATCACGCCTGGATCAGCGTCTATCTCGAGGAGACGGGCTGGATCGACAATATCATCGAATTCCGGGGAGACGGGTGGACACGGATGGATCCTACTTTTGCCGCCAGTAACGAAAACAGCGAGAAAATCCTGGAATATATAGGGGATGGTTCTAATTACACGACTCAGTATATACGATAGCACGTTTGTATACTTGTATGCAATAGCTGTATTATTATATTATTTCGATATTTTATATATCATTTCAGAAAGGAATATATTATGAAAGCTTTTACCAATTCGGAACTCTCTGCTTTCTGCGGACAGCTGTCACTGATCCTTCAGTCAGGCATCTCCTCTTTTGAGGGGATCTCCCTGATGCTCGAGGATCTTCCAAAAGGAGAGGCCCGCGACCTTCTCACAGATATTCTCCACCAGATGGAGGACGGGACTCCTCTGCACGACGCGCTCCTTTCATCCGGCGCGTTCCCTTCCTATCTCTGCAGTATGGCAGAAGTCGGAGAACAGTCCGGCAGGCTGGATGACGTAATGGAAGGGCTTGCGGATCATTACAGGCGGGAGGAAGCCCTTGCCGGAAACATCCGCAGCGCTGTCTCCTATCCGCTTATCATGCTTGGTATGATGGCTGTGGTACTGATCGTGCTGGTGGTCCGTGTCCTTCCGGTATTTCAGGAAGTGTTTGAACAGCTTGGCGCCGGCATGACCGGGATCTCCGCTTCACTGCTCCGCTTCGGAGAACGGATTTCTGATTACGGCACAGTATTTGCTGTTATCATCGTACTGCTCGCCCTTATTTTCTGCTGGGCATATTTCACCTCCGCGGGAAGAAAAAGAGCGGCGGCTTTGTTCCGGAACTTCTTTCTTTCCAGACGCTTTGCCGAAAAAGTCGCCTGCTCCCGCTTTGCAGGCGCCATGTACCTTGCCCTCAGCAGCGGGCTGGAGGTGGACCAGGGGCTCGAATTGAGCGAACGTCTCGTCGAACATCCCGGCGTCCGCGAAAAGATCCGCAGGATCCGTGAACTGACCGCGGAGGGGCAGAGTTTTACAGAGGCGGTATCCGATTCCCGGATCTTTTCCGGGCTCTATACCCGGATGCTCTCCCTTGGGTTTAAGACAGGCTCTATGGACAGCGTGATGAAGCAGATCGCAGATCGGTATGACGAAGAGATCGAGGACCGTCTCACCACCGTCGTGTCCAGGCTGGAACCGACCCTTGTAGCTGTCCTTTCCATTCTTGCAGGGCTGATCCTTCTGTCTGTCATGCTCCCCCTTCTCGGGATCATGTCCAATATAGGATGACATAAACCTGCATTTCGGAGGATATATTATGAACCGTTTTCAAAAGAAACCGAAAAAACTGCTCCATCTGCGCTTTTTTCTCCCGCTCCTGATCTTCTGTGCGGTTCTTTTCCTTTTCCTTGGCGCGCTCTCCGGGGTATCCCAGAGCGCCGCCCGGGAGGAAGCGGAAAGCCTTGAGGATTCCGTCCGCCGCGGAGCAGTTCAGTGCTATGCGCTGGAGGGATTCTACCCGGAAAGCCTTTCTTATCTTGAAGAACATTACGGACTGTCATATAACAAAGAAAAGTATGTCGTGTCTTACGAAGTGATCGGATCGAATATGATGCCTGATATCATGGTGATCCCACTGGATAAAAGGGAAGGAGGCCGTGAATGAAACACAGAAAGATATTTTCATCCCATGTCGTGGATTTTTTCTTTGCGCTTTCACTGTTCTGCGTCTTTACAGCGGCCGCTTTTCTCGTTGTCGTGATAGGCGCGGACGTGTATCAGTCCACAGCCGCGCACCTGGAGGATACGTATTCCACGCGCACCTCTCTCGCCTACGTTGTGGAGAAGATCCGGCAGCACGATTCTTACGGCAGCATAAGCCTGACTACCCTGGACGGGGAAACGGCCCTGCTCCTTTTAGATACCGCAGACGGAACCGTATACGAAACTTACATTTATTCAGATGGCAGCCATATCCTGGAACTGACTGTAAGCCAGGGGACCAAACCTTCTGTCAGCCTGGGACAGCCGATCCTGGACGTCAGCGATTTCACTTTCACTGAGAAAACCGGCGGATTCCTGGAACTCTCCGTAAAGGACACTCAGGGAAATACGCAGACTGTCCTTCTTCATCCGAGAAGCTCGGGCGATATCTCTCAGCCGCAGTCGCCATAAACGCATCTACTATTTTATAACACAGAAAGGGATCAGACATGAGATTTCAGCGAAATACTCGTTCAAGCCTGTTTCTGATCGAACTGATCATCGCCATCCTGTTCTTCTCTCTGGGAAGCGCGGTATGCGTCCAGGCTTTTGTAAAAGCTCACCAGACCAGCCAGGCTGCATCCGATCTGAGTTTTGCATCGGCGCAGGCTTCCAGTGCTGCTGCTGTCCTCCGCTATACAGACGGTACCTGTGAGGAAGCCTCTGCATATCTCACATCTGCCAGCGGGTCAGGGCTTGATTTTTCTGTATTTTACGACTCAGACCAGCAGCCCTGCAGCGAGGGATCTGCCACTTATACCATGACCGTCTCTACCAGAGAAGACGGGAACAGGCGTTATTCTTCTATCTCTGTATATAAGGCGGATGATGAGCTGATCTATGAACTTGAGACGCGCTATCCTGCTTTCGACGGCAGCACAGCAGACGAAGACAGCAGTTTTTCAGAAGAGGAGGCACCGCAATGAGCCGGAAAAGATCCAGATCTATCATAAGTACAGGGACCGTCACGATCGTTTTGATCTTTGTTATGCTCTGCATGGTGACGTTCGCGGTTCTTTCCCTCGCAAGCGCGCAGGCCGACCTCCGCCTGAGCCAGAAAAATGCGGACCGCTCAGAAGCATACTATGACGCCGAGAACCGGGCATCAGATATTCTTTTTCTCATCTCAGATCGTATGGTAGAGAGCAAAGGACAGGCGGACGAATCCTCATGGTATTCCTTCATGCGCTCTTCACTGGAGGGAAACAGCGGCATCACTTTTACGGACGACTCGCATCTGAACTACTCTGTCGAGTCCGGAGAGGAGCAGCTCCTGCACGTATCTCTCCGCCTCTCCTACGACGGTGCCGGCAGACCCGGACATTACGAGATCCTTGCATGGCAGATCGTCTCCACACACGACTGGGAAGCCGACGAGCCGCTTCCGGTCCTGTAAGATACGATCGATACGATATACAACAAAGAAAAATTCTGGGAGGAATGATATTATGACGATACTAGAGTTTTTAACAGAGGCGACAAACCTGGGAGCTTCAGACCTGTTCATTGTATCCGGCCGTCCGCTCTCTTATAAAAAAGGAGGGCGGATCCTTTCGTTCTCCGATGACCGTGTCATGCCTCCGGAGACAGAGGAACTGATCCGCGGGATCTACCACCTCGCGGACGACCGTGATATCCGTCACTTCCAGGAGACGGGGGACGATGACTTTTCTTTCGCCCTCCCCGGTCTTTCCCGTTTCCGTGTCAGCACCTATATGCAGCGCGGATCCATGGCAGCCGTCATCCGGGTCATCACCTTCCACCTTCCCGTTCCGGCTGCCCTCCATATCCCGGATAAGGTCCTGGAACTCAGTGATCTGCCGAAAGGCCTTGTCCTCGTAACCGGACCTGCCGGAAGCGGAAAGTCCACCACGCTTGCCTGCCTGATCGATCATATCAATGAGACGCAGGAGAAGCACATTATCACGCTGGAGGATCCTCTTGAATTTCTCCACAGACATAAAAAGAGCATCGTAAGCCAGCGTGAGATCAGTTCAGATACGGCAAGCTACCAGGTTGCTCTGCGCTCTTCTCTCCGGCAGAGCCCTGATGTGATCCTTCTCGGGGAAATGCGCGACCTGGAGACGATCTCAACCGCCATGACCGCAGCAGAGACCGGACATCTTGTTTTTTCCACGCTCCATACATCCGGAGCGGCGAATACGATCGACCGGATCATCGATGTATTCCCGCCTTCCCAGCAGCATCAGATCGCGGTCCAGCTCGCCTCTGTCCTGCAGGCCGTTGTATCGCAGCAGCTCATACCGACCGCTGACGGGACCGACCTGATCCCTGCGTTTGAATACATGAGCGTGACTCCGGCTATCCGGAATATGATCCGCGAAAATAAGATCCACCAGATCGACGGATTGATCTATTCTTCTTCCCAGGCTGAGATGTTCTCCAATGATACCAGCCTCCTCACCCTCTTCCGCTCAGGTCTGATCAGCGCAGAGGAAGCGCTTGCACACGCTTCCAACCCGGAAATGCTCAAGAGAAAGCTATAAAAATATCCCCGGAGCGCATCCAAAAGACTATTCAAGTCTTATTCGGATGCACTCCGGGGATATGATATTTTATCCTTCTTTTACTTTTATATATCTCTCTGTAAATTCTTCCGCGCTGATCGGCCTTGCGTAATAGTATCCCTGCCCGAGGTCGCAGCCCCATTCCCGGATCATCCGGTCATTTTCTTCGGTCTCTACTCCTTCAACGACCGTCTGGATGTTCAGCTTCTTGGACAGTTCCACAACCTGTTCCATGATGATCTTTGACTTGCTGTCTTTTCCGTCCGCGATATCATTTAAGAATCCGCGGTCCAGCTTTAACTCATCTATCTGCAGGCTTCCCAGCGTATTAAGAGACGAATATCCGCTCCCAAAGTCATCCAGGGAGATACGGAATCCTTTTTTCCGGAGGATACACAGAGTCCGGTTGAAATCCTCTGCATTTTCCAGCGCAGCCCCTTCCAGGATCTCCAGTGTGATATACTTCTCCGGGATCCTGTACTTTTCAATGACTCCGCACAGTTTTTGTACATAATCTGTCTGATACAGCACCGCCTTTGACTGGTTCACAGATACCGGGATCGGTTCCAGCCCCCGGTCGATCCAGTCGCGGATACACAGACAGACTTTTTCCACCATATACATATCAAGTTTTGTACAGAAACCGTTCTCCTCAAAAACCGGGATAAACTGATCCGGATATATCGTCGTCCCGTCTCCGCGGATCCACCGCACCAGCGCCTCCGCGCCAGCTGTGTGTCCGTTTTTAAGGTCTTTCTTCAGCTGGAGATGCAGCCGGAACTCTTCATCATCGAGCGCCTGATACATATGTCCTTCCACATAGTTATCCATACGTTCTTGTTCATGCAGCCTGGTATCAAAAAACCAGACGTTATTCTGATGGGTCTCTCTTGCTTTTTCCAATGCGAACATGACATGTGTCATCATCTGCTCCAGGTCGTAGAGCACTACTCGCTCATCGGAGATCACAGCGCCGCAGTACATCAGCATATGATATCCGTTTTCCTCCCGGTCTATCTGCCCGCATGCTTCAGACATGATAGTTTCCAGGCGTTCCCTTATCTCCTCTTTATCAGTATCTCTCAGAAAGAGATAGAAGAAGTCCGCACTCTCGCGGCAGAAGATCTCTCCCTCGCGCAGATAGGCTGAAATGGTGTCTGCCACATGCTGAAGGAGCCTGTCCGCCCGCTCTTTTCCAAAGATCTCATTGATAAATTTGAACTGATGGATATTCAGGGAAACGAGCGCTCCGTTCGCATCTTTCTCAATCTCTTCCCCGACCTCCTGTCGAAACCTCGGGAAATTATATGTTCCCGTAAGCTGGTCGAAAAATGCCAGCCTGTTCAGTTCATGAGTATTCTTCCGGGTCAGGCGGTATGAATAGATCAGCCAGAAGATCAACAGTGCAATGATCGAAGCAAGTACTGCCGCTGTGACCCGTGTAACCAGATAAAGGATCCGGCTGCTTTCCTGCACAGAATTAATGCACAACAGATACCAGCCGTTTATTCCGACAGGTTCAAGAAGTACCCGGTATGTCTCTCCGGCATAATCAAAAGAAAAACGTACCTCTTCACTATTATGCATCTTTTCCCTGACCGAATCGTATTCCTCCGGCTCAAGGAAGGGCTCTCCCAGCAGAGTTTCCGCGTTTTCCTTTACGATCGCACGCTCGGACCGGATGAGAAAATCCCCGTCCTGATTGACCATATGAATATATGCGCTCCCTCCCATAACCTGATTTCCCGTCAGGATATCCGAAAAAATCTCAATGTGGTCGCTGGCACACAGAACGCCTTTTATCTCTCCGTCTGTTTTAACCGGAACTGCATATACAAATACCTTTTCATGCGAAAGATTCCCGGTAAACAGCCTGGATACTCTGCTTTTTCCTTCCAGAGCCGCATAAGCGACCTCCCGGAATTCTTCCTGCCCCTCTTCCAGGAGCATCCGTTCTGCCCCCTCTCCCAAAGTCGAGGTTATCCCGTTTCCGTTTTTGTCAAAATACCCCATAGTCAGGAAATCATTCTGATGGTTCGCCTTGTCAAATATTTCGGCAAACTCATCATCATCAAGAACCTCTCCATCTCCGATAAAAACTGCCAGAGTATCCAAAAGCTGAAAATTCGTATCCATCTGTTTTTCCAGTCTCTTTATATATTCCGCTGTCTCCGCATACATCTGTTCTTCTACAGCGCGGTCAACGGAATCCTGCAAAAAAGCCCCGAAAACTCCAGCTGCTGCCAGCAGGATCAGTCCTGTGGCAGCAACAAATATAAGCATTCTCTTTAAACGTTTCTGAATCTTTCTGTCATCCATTTTTATTTCACGATCAATGATGTCCCTGTCATCTCTTTCGGCTGCTCCATACCCATCATCTCGATCAGTGTCGGAGCGATGTCAGCCAGGCATCCGCCTTCTCTGAGTTTATAGGACGGATCCGCGTTCACAAGGATGAACGGCACCTGATTAGTGGTATGAGCTGTGAACGGCTCTCCTGTCTCCTCGTCGATCAGCTGCTCTGCGTTTCCGTGGTCAGCGCAGATGAACATCTGCCCGTCAACCGCTTTGATCGCGTCAACCGCTTTTCCCACGCACTCATCAACTGCCTCGATGGCCTTGATCGCCGCATTCTCAACTCCTGTATGTCCTACCATATCCGGGTTCGCAAAGTTGATGATGATCACATCGTATTTATCAGATTTGATCGCCTCAACCAGCTTATCGCACACTTCATACGCGCTCATCTCCGGCTTCAGGTCGTAAGTCGCAACCTTCGGTGATTTTACGAGGATCCTGTCCTCTCCCGGGTTCGGCTCCTCAACTCCGCCGTTGAAGAAGAAAGTCACATGAGCGTATTTCTCTGTCTCTGCGATACGCGCCTGCTTCAGGCCGTGGGCTGCAAGGAACTCGCCGAATGTATTCGTGATCTCTTCTTTTACAAACGCCACCTGCTTATTCGGGATCGTAACATCGTACTCTGTGAAGCACACATAAGTTGTCTTCACTCTCTCGCCTCTGTCAAATCCCGTGAAATCATCGTCGCAGAATGTTCTCGTGATCTCTCTTGCGCGGTCCGGGCGGAAGTTAAAGAAGATGATGGAATCTCCGTCTTTTACTGTAGCAGTCGGAGCTCCGTCTTTCATGACAACCATAGGCTCCACGAACTCGTCCGTCTTCTCGTTGTCATAGGAAGCCTGGATTCCCTCTGTCGCGGAAGCAGCCTCGACTCCCTCTCCTTTTACGAGTGCGTTGTACTCTCTCTCCACACGGTCCCAGCGGTTGTCTCTGTCCATCGCGTAATAACGTCCTGCAACTGTGGCAACCTCGCCGACGCCGATCTCTTTCATCTTTGCTTCCAGTTCTTCCACATACTCTTTTCCGGATGCCGGAGGTGTATCACGTCCGTCAAGGAAGCAGTGTACATAAACTTTCTCCAGTCCCTGTCTCTTCGCCAGCTCCAGAAGTCCGTAGATATGTGTGTTGTGGCTGTGTACTCCGCCGTCAGATACCAGTCCCATCATGTGAAGGGCAGAATCATTATTCTTTGCATTCTCGCATGCAGCAAGGAGCGCTTTATTCTCAAAGAAATCGCCGTCCTGGATCGCTTTTGTGATCTTTGTCAGATCCTGATAGACAATACGTCCGGCACCCATGTTCAGATGTCCTACCTCGGAGTTTCCCATCTGTCCGTCCGGAAGCCCTACTGCCATTCCGCTGGCATTTCCCTTCACGAACGGGCACTCTGCCATCAGCTTGTCCATCACCGGCGTAGCTGCCTCTGCAACTGCATTGCCGTGTTTGTCATCTCTCAAGCCGTAGCCGTCTAATATCATCAATACGGTTGGTTTCTTACTCATATCCATATCTCCTTTATTGTACATTTCTGGTTTTTATCCCGCTATTTATTGTACCCGTTTTCCGTACAATTTTCAAGACGGACAGTCTACATATTTTACCGATCACATACGAAACATGCTTCTCTGCATCTTTTTCTCCCATGATCAGGACAGCTTCAGAGCGGTTCCAGTCCGTCTCAGATCAGCTTCAGATATTCAAACGCCTTCCACAGACCGTCCCGGTCCACATCCAGAAAAATGATCTTCCCCTGCATCATCAAACTCCTCTCCTTTTTCCTCGGTCACTGAACCAGCCCTGAAAAATCCTTTTCAGTAAAAGAGACCGGACAGGCACGCTGATGTGCCCTCCGGTCTCTCTGTGACATTTTATTATTATTTATAATTTACGATCTTTCCGAAGTCTGCCTTCAGGGAAGCGCCTCCTACAAGACCTCCGTCGATGTCAGCCTGTGCGAAGAGCTCTGCTGCGTTTCCTGCATTTACAGATCCACCGTACTGGATACGGATCGCGTCTGCTGTAGCCTCATCATAAACCTCAGCTACACACTCACGGATGCCTTTGCATACTTCCTCAGCCTGCTCTGTTGTAGCGGTCTTTCCTGTTCCGATCGCCCAGATCGGCTCGTAAGCGATGACCATTGTCTTAGCCTGGTCAGCCGTTACGTTCTGCAGTCCGACTTTCACCTGCTGACGGATGAAGTCCATCGTCACGCCCTGCTCTCTCTGCTCCAGAGTCTCGCCGCAGCACATGATCGGTGTGATGCCGTGCTCAAAAGCTTTGAGGACTTTCTTGTTTACATCCTCGTTTGTCTCGCCGAAGTAATCTCTTCTCTCAGAGTGTCCGAGAACTACGTACTTCACGCCTGCATCTACGAGCATTGCCGGAGAGATCTCTCCTGTGTAAGCTCCGCTCTCCTCAAAATACATATTCTCAGCGCCAACCTGGATGTTTGTTCCTTTTACCGCCTCAACGACCGGTACGATATCGATCGCCGGAACACAGAATACTACGTCAACTTCCTCGTTTGCTACGAGCGGTTTTAATTCTTCTACAAGAGCAACTGCCTCGCTGGGAGTCTTGTTCATTTTCCAGTTGCCTGCAATGATCTTCTTTCTTGCCATTTTTCTTTTCTCCTTACTTTTTACTTATCGTTTGCTGCTGCTACGCCCGGCAGTTCCTTTCCTTCAAGGAATTCAAGGGAAGCGCCGCCGCCTGTAGAGATGTGTGTCATCTTGTCGCCGTATCCGAGCTGGTTTACAGCTGCCGCGGAGTCACCGCCGCCGATGATCGTCACAGCGTCTGTGTTTGCAAGAGCTTCTGCGACTGTTTTTGTTCCGTCTGCGAACTTCGGCATCTCGAAGCATCCCATCGGTCCGTTCCATACAACTGTCTTAGCTGATTTTACAGCCTCTGCATACATTTTTGCAGTCTCAGGTCCGATGTCCAGTCCCATCCATCCGTCCGGGATCTCATTCTGTGCAACTACTTTTGTGTTTGCATCGTTGGAGAAAGCATCTGCCGCAACAGCATCAACAGGAAGAAGAAGTTTCACGCCTTTCTCCTCTGCCTTCTTGATCATATCAAGGGAATACTGAAGGTAATCTTCCTCAAGCAGGGAGTTTCCTACGTTTCCTCCCTGAGCCTTTGTAAATGTATAGCACATTCCGCCGCCGATGATCAGTGTATCAACCTTCTCAAGCAGGTTGTTGATGACAGAGATCTTGCTGGAAACTTTGGATCCGCCGAGGATAGCCACGAACGGTCTCTCCGGGTTCTCTACTGCGTTTCCTAGGAAATCGATCTCTTTCTGCATCAGGTATCCTACAACTGCTGTGTCAACATACTGTGTAACACCTACGTTTGAGCAGTGAGCTCTGTGAGCTGTACCGAATGCATCGTTTACAAATACGTCGCAGAGAGATGCAAGTTCTTTGGAGAAAGCTTCTCCGTTCTTTGTCTCTTCTGCTCTGTAACGTGTGTTCTCGAGAAGTACAACGTCGCCGTCGTTCATAGCTTCAACAGCTGCTTTCGCGTTCGGACCTACAACTTCCGGATCAGCCGCGAATTTTACTTCCTGTCCGAGGAGTTCGGACAGTCTTACTGCAACCGGTGCGAGAGAAAGTTCCGGTTTCGGCTCTCCCTTCGGTTTTCCGAGGTGTGAGCAGAGGATCACTTTTCCGCCGTCAGCGATCAGCTTCTTGATCGTCGGAAGCGCTGCAACGATACGGTTCTCGTCTGTGATCTTTCCGTCCTGGAGCGGTACGTTGAAATCACATCTCACAAGGACTCTCTTGCCCTTTACATTGATATCATCTACTGATTTTTTGTTAAGTGCTGCCATTTTTATAGCCTCCTGATACTTTATAAACCAATTGCGCCGGGACCTCTCACATGCGCTTTTTCCACGAAACAGGGTCCGGTCCTACAACAAGACCGGACCCCATTGTGAGTCAATTATTCAGAATCATCTTCTGAGAACTTGTCCATGTTCAAAAGAATGGATTAAGCCTCAAGCAGTTTTCCGAAGTATTTGATTGTTCTTACCATCTGGCTTGTGTAAGAGTTCTCGTTGTCATACCATGAAACAACCTGAACCTCTGTATTTCCATCGCCTGTCGGAAGAGCCATTGTCTGTGTAGCGTCAAACAGAGAACCATAGCTCATACCAACGATATCGCTGGAAACGATCTCGTCTGTGTTGTATCCGTAGGACTCGTTAGCTGCTGCTTTCATAGCTGCGTTGATCTGATCAACTGTAACCTCTCCGTCAACAACTG